>JAFYKQ010000096.1 GCA_017537565.1 Flavobacteriales bacterium | reverse complement strand
GTTGGGCCTCCTGTGGGGTTTCTGCCGTTTGAGCAGGAGTAGGGGTAGGAGAATTAAATACGTCTTTTTCACCGTTTTTATAGTTTATAGAGAAAATATCGGTGATTTTTATAGAGTATGTAGGCCCACTTTGGTTACTCCATTTCTTATATTTTATGATATCTGTCTGTACTTCCAGGACTTTACTCATAATAGTAGAGCCATCTTTTTTTACTATTATGTCCTGTGCATAGATAGTCGTGAATGACAGGATAAACATTGCGACAAAAAATAATCTTTTCATAAGGATATATTTATGTAATAATAATGTTTGCACTTAATTAGTATCTACAAAGGAAGAAATTTTTTGTCATTATTAAAAATAGAATGTTAGTTTTTTTTGTCGCTTGCACTTAGTGTGGTAAATATGATTTTAATTTCATATATTTAACCAAATTGCTTAACTTTACCGCCCATAATCAAAACTTATTTAAAATAATGAAAACGGTAAAAACATTAGTAGCTCTAGCAGTGGTAGCCATTATGGCTTCCTGCTCAAATAGTCGTTATGCAGACCTGCCAGATGGCGTATATGCAGACATAAAAGTAGAAAAAGGTCCAGAATTGCTCGTTAAACTAGACATAGAAAATACCCCTATGACAGCTGGTAACTTTGTAGCACTGGCAGAAGGCACGATGAAGGACGTAGATAGTGCATACGCGGGTAAAAAATACTATGATGGACTGGTATTCCACCGCGTTATACGCGACTTTATGATACAGACAGGTGACCCAGACGGTACAGGTGCTGGTGGCCCTGGTTATATGTTCCCAAATGAAACACGCGAAGACATTAAACACCACGCTGGTGTTATAGCTATGGCCAATGCCGGTGCCAATACCAACGGTTCACAGTTCTATATCACCGAGGTCGAAACACCTTGGTTGGACGGTGGATATACAGTATTTGGTGAACTGGTAAATGCAGCAGATGTAGAGAAAGTAAAATTGGTTAATCAGGGAGACAAGATTAAGGAAGTAGTCATAGTGCGTAAAGGTGAAAAAGCACAGGAATGGGACGCATATGCTGCTTTTGCCGATAACAAGGCCCGCATAGAAAAAGAAGTAGCCGAAGCAGCTGCTGCCCTACAAGCACAGGTAGATTCTCTTTTTGCTACGGCCGAAGTGCTGGAAAGCGGTGTTAAAATACTATGGGAGAAAAAACCTAAAACAAAACCTTATAAAGCTGGTAGCAAGGCTCGTGTACACTACACAGGTACGCTGCTAGATGGTAAAGTATTTGATTCATCTGTGGCACGTGGTGAGGCATTTGAATTTGACCTGGGAGCAGGACAGGTTATCAAAGGTTGGGACGAGGCTGTCGCTCGTATGCCAATAGGTAGTAAAGCCAAGGTTTATCTACCATCATATATGGCATATGGAGAGTACGGTGCAGGAGGTATCATACCACCTAACGCCGACCTTATATTTGAAATAGAGATACTTCCAGCAGAAAAGAAATAAAAAACAGTAAGAGTAACTCAAAAAATTGAATGATATGAAAGAAGGAATTTATGCCAAAATCCATACTGCCAAGGGTGATATACTCTTGCGTTTGGAACACGAGAAAACCCCTGTTACGGTAGCCAATTTTGTAGGTCTTGCCGAAGGTTCTATCCCAAATAAATCAAAAAAAGCAGGAGAACCATATTATGACGGTCTTAAATTTCACCGTGTGATAGCAGACTTTATGATACAGGGTGGTGACCCTACGGGTACAGGAGCAGGTGGCCCGGGTTATCGTTTTGATGACGAATTTGACCCTACATTGCGTCACGATGGTCCAGGAGTGCTTTCTATGGCAAATGCTGGCCCTGGTACAAACGGTTCACAGTTCTTTATCACACACGTTTCTACACCTTGGTTGGACGATAAACATACGGTATTTGGACGTGTGGTAGAAGGTCAGGACGTGGTAGATGCCATAGCACAAGGTGACAAGATGGAACGTGTAGAGATAATACGCGTGGGAGAAGAAGCCGAAAAATGGGATGCAGCCGCTATATTTGCCCGTGCCGAAGAGATTAAACAGAAACGTATGGAAGAAGCTCGTCGTGCACAGGAAGAGATGTTGGAAAAACTTTCTGTGGGATTTGAAAAGACAGAAAGTGGGCTACGCATACGCGTGGACAAGGCTGGTGAAGGCCCTGTAATCAAGGCTGGACAGGTAGCAAAGGTTCACTATACTGGTAAATTCCCAGATGGTCGTATATTTGACTCATCGGTACGTCGCAATGAGCCTTTTGACCTACCAGTAGGTGCAGGAAGAGTGATACCTGGTTGGGACGAAGCTCTACAATTGATGCACAAGGGTGAAAAAGTAACCGTTATACTGCCTCCACATCTTGCATACGGAGAGTGGGGTGCAGGAGGTATTATCCCGCCAAATGCTACACTTGTTTTTGAAATCGAAGTTTTAGATGTGAAATAATAGCATATCAGTATAATGGTGATAAAAACGAGGCAGTCCTGCGGGACTGCCTCGTTTGTGTAGTATCCACCACGGGTGGTTTAAAATAATAGGGAGTTGCCAAAGGCAACTCCCTATTATTTTAATCTGCTTTATAACTATTTAAAATCTGGATTCCAGTTTTCTGGGTTTATTCCTTGAACATTGCTGTAATAGGAACGTATGATAGAAAGAGTCTCCTGATAATCATCTGTCGGTTCTATAAAGTCCATCACTCCGGCCGTCTTGCGACTGGCATCTATGTATGCTATGCCTATTGGTAGGTTTGATTCGCGGGCTATCTTATAAAATCCGCTTTTCCATACATCTACACGCGAACGTGTGCCTTCTGGTGTGAGCAGCAATGACAGGTTGTCGTTTTCTTTGAGTAGCTGTGCTATATAGTCTGTAAGATTGTTTCTTTGCGAACGATTTACCCCTATGCCACCCAAAGCCTTGAAAAACCAACCCCATAGTATATATCGTGTGTAAAAATCCTTGATGAGAAATCTCACCGGTATTTCCAGTGTCCACAGTGCAGCTATGGCATATACAAAGTCCCAGTTACTGGTATGAGGTGCAGCTATCAGTACGCAATGATTTTTACGTTTATCATTGACATCTACGTCCAGATTCCAACCTAGACATTTTAGGACAAAAGAACCTATTTTCTTTTTCATTACAATGCTTATTTATGGTATATGCAAATGTAGTCAAATAGTCATAAGTGAACAAATATGTTCTCAAAAAGAAAAAGCCCCAAACACGTTTGGGGCTTTTTTTCTTTTACAAGGTGATTTATTAGAGTAGAGCCTCTACTTTGGCTTTAAGGTCGGCTTTTGAGATAGCGCCTACTTGCTTATCTACCAATGCGCCACCCTTAAAGAAAAGTATAGTAGGGATATTGCGTATAGACTGTGAAGCCGATACACCAGGGTTATCATCTACGTTTACTTTACCTATGACTACTCTGCCTTCATATTCGGCAGCCAATTCCTCTACTATAGGAGCCACCATGCGGCAAGGTCCGCACCAAGGTGCCCAGAAATCAACCACAACAGGCATACCAGATGATATGATTTCTTCAAAATTTGCGTCTGTTATTTCTTTTGCCATCGTTAAAATAATTTTTTGTTACGTGAGCAAATATACGACAAAGAAACGAAAGTAATATACAGATTATCCCAATCTTTATAATTATTATTTATCCATCATAGAGTAATACTTTGATTATTGATGGGACATATTTGTCATTTATTGCTATCTTTGCAGATTGTGTGGGGGTTATCTCCATTTGAAAAGCTGTATTATGACTAAAATTTACATAAGATATATATTTCTACTTGGCATTCTGCTGTGTGCCTCGCTTTATTATGCACAGGAAGCAGATACGCTTAAATCACAGGGAGAAGGACTACCTACACAGGTAGTAGATAGCACTAGACCTCGTTCCCGTACACGTATAGTGATAGAAAACGCCGACCGTATATCCAATGACGAAAACCGAGCTCCTGGATTACAGGTGCTCACAGGAGATGTGTGTTTCCGTCATGGGAATACTTATATGACGTGTGATAGTGCACATTATCGTCGAGATAACAATAGTTTCTATGCTATGGGCCGAGTTCACGTGAACGAAGGTGATACACTCACATTGGACTGTGATAGAATGGATTATCTGGGAGATAGGGAACTTATCAAGGCTTATGGAAATGTGAGATTGGTAAATAAAACAACAGAACTCACTACCGATACTCTGGACTATGACCGTATAGAACAACGTGCATATTACAATCATTTTGCCACCATTCGCGATGGGAATAACACATTGTCAAGCCGTATAGGTATCTATACAGTACCCGAGGATATGGCCGATTTCTATATGAATGTAGAGGCCAAAAATCCCGAATTTGAAATGTATGGCGACACGCTACACTATGGTACTGTATCCAAAGTCATCACTATACAAGGGCCTACATACATCATAAGCGACGAGAACCGTATCTATACAGAACACGGAGTGTATGATACCACGACCGAAATTTCAGACTTTACACAGAATACCCGTGTCTATTATGGCAATAACAGAATGATTACGGGAGATAAGATACACTATGAACGCTATGAGGGGTATGCTCGAGTGGAGGATAATGTAGTTATACGCGACACTTCCCGTAGGGTGATGATAGCGGGCGAAGTGGCCGAATATTTTGAGAAGTTGGATTCGGCGGTAGTGCCAGTGAGACCTCGTGTTGTAATGTTCGGTAGAGATACTTTGTTTTTAAGGGCAGATGTTATAGAGATGGTTCCTCTTAAAGACACGGTAGATAAAAAACAAGAGGAGCGTAGTGCTATGATATCTATGCTCACAGGTGATTCATCTGGAGAGGAAGAAGAGATGCCTGTCCCATTAAAGGACGATGCAGACACTACATCATCAGAACCTTGGCAATTGGGGGGAGATGATGAGTTTTTCCAGGGAAGAGAAACTTCCTATGCCAGGGATAAGATGTCTAATGATAGACGTCCAGATAATCGCAATATGCCTCGTGTGATGCGTGCCTTTGGTAATGTGAGGTACTATAAATACGATATGTCTGGTTTTACAGATTCTATAGCTTATAATCAGCATACAGGTATAATGACGATGTATGGAGAGCCTGCGGTATTTTCCAGACAGAACCAGATAACGGGAGATACCATAGAAGTCAAGCAGAATGCTACGCGTGAACTTACAGATTCGGTCGTTATATACTCAAATGCTTTCATCATTAGCCAGGACGCTCGCAATCCATTGCAGTATAACCAGATAAGTGGTAAATACATACGCGGTAAGATTATAGACGATGATTTGCGTCGTGTATTCATCACGGGTAATGCACAGGTGTTATATTACACGTATGATGGTGATGGGAACTCGGTGGGGCTCAACCTGAGTAAGGCTTCTAGAATGATGGTTATGATGCGACGTTCTATGGTGGAACGCATACGCTTTATAAAATCACCCGATGGACAGATAATGGACTTGTCTAGTGTCCCCGAAGAGATGCGTGAATTGAAAGGTTTCCGTTTAAGAATGGACGAAGCTCCTCACAATGCCGAAGAGATATGGGGTAAAGACCCATATGACGTACGTCTGGAAATAGATTATTAAAAAATAGACAGCCGACATAGATAAACTATGGGAATTGGATAAAAACAAAAAGAGAGTTGATGAATCAACTCTCTTTTTGTTTTATTTAAATAACTATGATTATTTATGACAATAACTAAAATCGAAAACCATTTAGAAAATCGGCCGCTTTCATCTGTTTTTTACCTTCGGGTTTTATTTCCAGCAGTTCTACATAGTAGTCGGCTGCCGAAACATACATACGACGTCCCTCTATGAGTATTTTACCGCACGTTCCATCATTTGTCTTATCACTTACCACGGCCTTGTAGATTTTAATGTTGAGTGGTTTGCCTTGTGCGTCCAGTATGCTGTATGCACAGGGTATAGGAGATAGACCTCTTATGAGATTTACCACATCGCCAGCTTTTTTATTCCAATCTATAAGACAGTCTTCCTTAAAAATCTTGGAAGCGTGATGCTCGCTGCCATCTGTTACCTGTGGGGTAGGGCAGGCACTACCCGTGCGTAAAAGTTCTATCGTGTCTATGGTAACGCCTCTACCTAGTATCATAAGTTTTTCATACATCGTACCAAAGTCATCTTCATCTGTAATATCGATGCTCGCCTGATTGATGATAAGGCCCGTGTCTATGTCTTCGTCCAGAAGGAATGTCGTTACACCTGTTTTTTTCTCTCCGTTTATAATGGCGTGATTGATAGGAGCAGCACCGCGATATTCTGGCAGTAGCGAAGCGTGTAGGTTAAATGTTCCCATAGCAGGCATGCCCCATACCACACGTGGCAACATACGGAACGCCACTACCACAAAAAGGTCGGCATTCCATTCTTTAAGTGCTGTCAAAAATTCTTCGTCGCGTAATTTTTCGGGTGTGAGGACTGGTAGATTACGGCTTTCGGCATATAATTTAACGGCACTAGGGGTGAGTTTTTTGCCACGTCCAGCAGGGCGGTCTGGTACTGTAACTACTCCCACCACGTTATATCCCGCCTCCATAATGGCATCTAACTGCCCTACTGCAAATTCGGGAGTGCCCATAAAGACTATCCTAAGGTCTTTTTTTTCTTTCATCTTTCACTTGTCTTTAAGCAGTTATCACACAGACAACATTCTATGCCTTCGTTCATACCAAAGTAAGCCTCTATCCATCTGGCACGACATTCTCTGGTGTGTATGTATTCTTTTATCTTTTCTATTCCTCTGTGGCGTATATCGGCACTTAATTTTACATTGTATCTAAGGTGAGAAAGTATGCTCTCATCATCTCTCGTTCTGGTGTAATAAAGATAACTGTAACTTCCCTCTTTCTCCCAGTCCACTATACCCATCATCTTGAGTCTTTCCATCTGACTGCAAAACTCTTCTACCGTCATAGATGCACCAGCAGCACATTTTTCTACATCTATCGTTACCATATAACTGAATATGCCATCGCTAGAACGTACCAACGATTCCAGTATGCGTGTGTAACTGTTCTCTTTCATCTGGTAGCACTCGTCTATGTTGCATTTTATCATCGCACGTGATGAGTGTCTTTCGTTCCCATAGAAAGCTATCACTCCATAGCGTACCAAGTATGAAAATAGTATCCTAGTACGATTGCGGTCTGTTATGTTGTAAGAAGAACAGAACTCGTCAAATGAAAATCTAGCAGGTGTCGATGGCCAGTCACCATAACCTACACCCATATAGTTGCACAGGCGTGTGTAAAGAGCCATAAGCTCGTCGGCACTTTCTGCCGTTGAGATAGTGTATTCCAGCATAGAAAAAGCTTTTTCATCTGCCAGTAATATAGCTCGGGCGGGGAGTCCATCACGCCCTGCACGTCCTGCCTGTTGGAAATAATCTTCCACAGTAGGAGGTATATGCCAGTGTATAACCATTCGTACATCGGCCTTGTCTATTCCCATACCAAAGGCACTGGTGGCTATCATCACCTTTTTCTTTCCTGTGAGCCAATCATTAAGAGCAGCCTGTCGTACGGCGGTAGAAAGACTGGCGTGGTATTGTGTTACACTCATACCGTTTTTGTCCAGCATTACGGCCAGTTCGCCTATCGTGTTTTTACTGCTGCAATATACTATGGCCGACCCTGTGCACGATGTGAGTAGTTCTATAAGACGATTGTACTTGTGGTGAGAGAATTCGACTTCGTATGATAGATTTTCACGACGGAATGGTTGGACTATCTTCTCATACCTCTCCTCAAAACCCAGTGATGATGCTATGTCATTAACTACCGATGGTGTGGCAGTAGCCGTAAGAGCCATCATAGGTGCCTGTGGGAAATACTCACGCATAGTAGCCACCTCGCGATACGAAGGACGGAAGTCGTGCCCCCACATAGATATACAGTGAGCCTCGTCTATGGCTATGAATGCTACGTTGAGCCATTCTGCTGCCGATGAGAAAGATTCGGTATGTATGCGTTCGGGTGTGATGTACAGCAATCGTAACTTTCCTTCTATCGCTTCGTTGAGATATTGTGATATGTTCTCACGCGATAGTGTGCTGTTGATATAACGAGCCTTTATCCCACGGCGGTTGAGTGTTTTAACCTGGTCTTCCATAAGTGCTATAAGAGGAGAGACCACTATCACTATCCCTTCACACATAAGAGCAGGCAACTGGTAGCATAGTGACTTACCACCACCGGTAGGCATTATGACCATAGTATCACGCCCGCTCATAATACTCTCTATGGCTCTCTGTTGCGTTTCCCGCAAAGAGCCATAACCCCAATGTTTTTTAAGTAGAAGAGTAGCCGTGTCTTTCATACCTTTATGGTCAATTAAATATCTGCATTTGCAGGAAGATGACAGCGTAGTAGCGTGCTGTTTTACCTATGGCCGATGTAATGAGCGTACCCCATACGTTACACCTTAGCGAACCCAATGCCACCATCACCACATCTCCTATCACAGGAGCAAATCCCAAAAAACCAGTCATATACCCCCAGCGATGTGCGTAAGGATATATCTTGTCTAGTCTTTTGGGATTTATCTTAAGAAATTTGATAACTTTTTTAAGCTCCATAAAATAGCCCAAAAGATAGCTTGTCATTCCTCCCAATGTATTGCCTGCACTAGCAGCAAGAAGAGCACCCCACGGGTCTCCGCCAGCGGCTATATATGCAATTATAAGCACTTCGGAAGAAAAAGGGAGCACCGTCGCAGCCGCAAATGCCACGATAAATACCCCCCAAGCTCCATAGAGGACTATAAGTTCACTCATAATTTTTCTATGAATGAAACTACTTTTTCTTCTATACCTTCTGTTGATTCGCCGGTGAATTTCTCGCCCATTATATGCTCATAGAGTTCTATGTAGCGTTCAGAAATGCCATTAACGACCTCTGGAGTCATTTCTGGAACCTTCTGGCCTTCTTTACCTTGGAAACCGTTTTCCATAAGCCATTCGCGTACAAATTCTTTGGAAAGCTGTTTCTGTGCTTCGCCTTTTTCCTGACGCTCTTGATAGCCTTCGGCATAGAAATAACGCGAAGAGTCTGGCGTATGAATCTCGTCTATAAGAGTTATAACACCGTTCTCGTCTTTACCAAATTCATATTTTGTATCCACTAGTATAAGACCGCGAGAAGCAGCTATCTCCTGTCCTCTCTGGAAAAGAGCATAAGTGTATTTTTCCAGCATAGTGTAGTCTTCTTCGCTTACTAGACCGTTCTTGATGATGTCTTCACGAGATATGTCTTCGTCGTGGGCACCTATGTCTTCCTTGGTAGTAGGAGTGATGATAGGCTGTGGCAGGCGGTCGTTTTCTTTAAGGCCTTCGGGTAGTGGTACACCACATAGAGAACGTTTGCCGTCGCGATATTCACGCCAAGCGTGTCCAGATAGATAGCCACGAATGACCATCTCTACTTTAAATGGTGTGCAACGTTTACCTACCGTAACACTCTGGTGAGGGCAGCCTATTATCCAGTTGGGTACTATGTCGGCAGTAAGTTCCATAAAACGTGTAGCTATCTTGCTCAGCACCTGACCTTTGTAAGGGATAGCCTCTGGTAGTATAACGTCAAATGCCGATATACGGTCTGATGCGACCATCACCAGCAGGTCATTTTTAAGGAAATATACATCGCGTACTTTACCACGATAAAGAGATTCTGTCTGCGGTAGAGAGAATGCTGTTTCTTTTACAGTGTTTTGTGTCATTTGTTTTCTGTCTTTTTATATGCGTTTATAATATTTTTTACTAGTGGGTGGCGTATCACGTCTTCGTCTCCCAGATATACAAATGCTATGCCTTCCATTCCCGATAACAAATGTATAGCCTCGTTAAGTCCAGATTTCTGACGCACAGGTAGGTCTGTCTGTCCTGGGTCGCCCGTAATGATAAATTTGGAGCCACGTCCCATACGTGTGAGGAACATCTTCATCTGCATAGGGGTGGTGTTCTGTGCTTCGTCCAGTATAACAAAGGCATTGTCCAGTGTACGACCTCTCATAAATGCCAGTGGAGCTATCTGTATCACGCCTTTTTCCATAAGAGATGAAAGTTTGTCGCCGTGTATCATATCACGTAGTGCATCATATAGCGGCATCATATATGGGTCTAGTTTTTCTTTAAGGTCGCCAGGCAAGAACCCCAGATTCTCTCCCGCTTCCACGGCAGGACGTGTGAGTATGATACGACGTACTTCCTTGTTTTTGAGTGCTTTGACAGCCATGGCTACACTCGTGTAAGTCTTGCCCGTACCGGCAGGCCCTATGGCAAATAGCATATCGTTGTCCTCTATGCCGCTTACTATGAGTGATTGGTTGGCGGTGTTGGCTTTGATGCCTTGACCGTATGCACCATAGAGTATGACATCGTCTTTTTTCTGTCCCATATCATCGCCCGTGAGCAGTCTTTCTATGACCATAGGTGATAGCGAATTATACCTATGCAGATAGCTTACCAGTCTTATCACGCTCTTTTCAAACGTGTCCAGTATTTCTTCTTCACCCATAGCTATGATACTGGAACCTCGTCCCACTATTTTCAATTTTGGAAAATAGGAGGCTATGGTGGTGAGTTTGGAATTGTTCTCTCCAAAAAATTCTATGGGAGATACCTCGGTAATCTCTATTATGCGTTTGTTTTCTGTCTTTTGTGTCAAATTTTTGATGTGTTTTAGCTATGTGATATGCACCATACAAAAATATCGTTTTTGTTTTATCTTTTCAAGATTATTTTGTTTTTCTTATTACATTTGTTCCATACAAATGAAAATGTAAAATCTATGAAGATAATATCGTGGAATGTAAACGGCATACGAGCCGTGGTAAAGAAGGATTTTTATAATTACATAGAGGAAATGGACGCCGATGTGTATTGTTTTCAGGAGACAAAAGCCACTCCAGAACAGGTAAACGAAGCGTTGCGTAGTATGTTGGGCTATACCATCTATGCCAATTCGGCTGTGCGTAAAGGATATTCGGGTACGGCGATAGTATGTCGCAAGCAGCCTATTTCTGTAACGTATGATATGGGAATAGAGGAACACGATAGCGAAGGTCGTGTCATTACGGCCGAATATCCAGATTTTTATCTGGTGTGTGTCTATACTCCCAATAGCGGTTCTGAACTATTGAGACTAGAATATCGTCAGGTGTGGGACAAGGATTTTTATGCTTATATAAAAACACTGGAAGAAAAGAAACCTGTGGTGGTGTGTGGCGACCTTAACGTGGCACATCGCCCCATAGACCTAGCTCATCCCGCTGCCAATTATAACAAGGCGGCAGGTTATATGCAGCAGGAGATAGATGGATTTGACAGATATGTAAATGGAGGATTTGACGATACGTTCCGTGTCTTTTATCCAGATGCCGTACAGAAGTATTCGTGGTGGAGTTATCGTGCTGGGGCTCGTGAGAGGAACGTAGGGTGGAGAATAGATTATTTCCTGTCATCTCACAGCTTTACTCCTCGTGTAAAAAATGCATTTATTCTGCCCGAAGTCTATGGTTCTGACCATTGCCCTGTGGGTGTAGAAATAGAATAAAAAGACTATGGAAAAAGAAAATAAGATAGCTATAATGGAGTCCTTTTACTCCCTGCAAGGCGAAGGTCTGCATAGTGGTCGTGCGGCATATTTCATACGTACGGCAGGCTGTCCTGTGCGTTGTGAGTGGTGTGATGTAAAGGAAAGTTGGGAGGTTGCGGGTTATCCTCGTCTTACACCTATGCAGATAGTAGAGTCCATACCTGCCGATGTTAATCTTGCTGTCATTACGGGAGGAGAACCGCTTATTTGGCAGGTGGGAGAATTAAATATGTTACTTAGAAAAAGAGGAATAAGAACACATGTAGAGACATCTGGCTGTATGAGGATTAAAAAAGAGGAATGGGACTGGGTGTGTGTATCTCCAAAAAGAAACAAACTTCCTCTGCCAGAAACACTTCTTTCGGCCGATGAACTTAAAGTGGTCATATCTTCTGTCGAAGATTTCCAGTGGGCAGAAGAAAATGCTGCACGTGTGAGTGAAGCCTGTGTGTTGCTCTTGCAACCACAGTGGGAAGAACGTGATACTGTAATGCCTCTTATATGTGATTACGTCAAGAAGAACCCAAAATGGAGAGTATCTCTCCAGACACACAAATATATGAACGTACCATAGTGGGAAAGATACCTTACTCTCAAAAAATGATGATGTTATGCTAAAAGATATGTTTATACGCAGGGTGTTGTTCCTGGTGACACTCGTATCATTGGGTTGGTTCTTGTGGGCTATACGCAGTGTGTTGCTGTATATGATAATTGCGGCAGTGGTGATGCTTATAGCTTCGCCGGCGGTGAGTTATATAGATAAGATACGCATAGGGCGTTTTTATATCCCTCGTACGATAAATGTCGTTGTGGTTCTAGCCTTTATGGTCTTGGTCCTGGCGGGGCTTATGAGTCTTCTTGTACCTCTTGTTGCAGCACAGGCAGAAAACCTTCAGCTATTTGATGCTTCGCGGGCCAAAGAAAATCTCATCGTCATCTATCACAATGTGCTGGATATAGCAGCTTCTTATGGAGTTATAGATGATGCAGCGGCATTTTCGCCAGATTTTATTAAAAACATAGACTTCTCTTTCCTGCCAAATCTTATAAATAACATCGTGTCTTCTGTGGGCAGTGTGATGATAATGATATTTGCGGTGTTGTTTTTTGCGTTTTTCTTCCTCAAGGAGAGAAATCGTGTAACGTCTTTTGTTCTGTCTATCGTTCCTGATGGTAGCGAAGGTAAAATGTCCCAAATGATGACCAAAACATCACATCTTTTGTCGCGTTATGTGATAGGCCTGCTTATACAGATGTCTATCATATTTACATTCACACTTATATTGCTCATAACGTTTGGTGTGGATAACGCCTTCCTTACGGCAACGGTGGTCGCTCTACTCAATGTGGTGCCTTATATAGGGCCATTTATGGGTGGTACGATGATAGTTATCTTTACTATGTTGGGTGGAATAGGTCAGCCAGATATGATTTATACCACATTGTATGTATTAGGGGGCTTTTTGCTTATCCAGCTTTTTGATAATTTTATATCCCAGCCTGTTATATTCTCTTCATCGGTCAAGGCTCACCCATTGGAAATATTTACCGTTACGCTCATAGGGGGTACACTTATGGGGATAATAGGTATGATAGTAGCCGTTCCTCTTTATACATTGGTACGTATCATAGCCAAAGAGTTCTTCTGGGAGTTCAAGATAGTGCGTGTCTTTACCAAAGATATATAAACGTAATACTTTTGTGTATGATGATAAGACTAGGAATAAAAAATATTATGGCTCTCTATGAGACCTTTACAATCGTCGCTCTTGTAGCGGTATTTCTTCCAGCATTGTTTTCAGGAACACTTCCCGAAGGTGTACAGATACCCACACATTTTGATATAGCTGGAAGGGTAGATGCCTGGGGTGATAAGAGTAGTTTTATAGAACTGCCAGTAGTGGCTCTTATTACATACATAGGTTTTACTTTCCTTCAACGCAGGGAGTTACGTCGTTCAAATACAGCATATTCCATTATGTTGCGACTGCTCAAATTGCTCATAGTTATAACATTGGCATATATTAACATCACGTCCTATGCAGTAGCCAAAGGTTGGGCTACGGGGCTTAATGCTATATTTATATGGGCAATGGTGGTGGCGATGGTAGCTGTGGCACTCTATTACAGCATACTTGTAAAAATAATAAAAAAGAGGATTTAATCATTATATTGTCGTATCTTTGCATATTGCCACACTATGTGGTGTAATCAAAAATCATATTTATGGCAGAAAACAATTTTGTAGATTATATAAAAATCCATCTCACTTCGGGTAACGGAGGAGCTGGTTCGGCACATTTGCGTCGTGAGAAATATATACCAAAGGGAGGTCCCGATGGTGGTGATGGTGGTCGTGGAGGACACGTTATAGTGGAGGGTAATTCACATCTGTGGACGCTCCAGCATTTGCGTTTCCAGCGTCATATCAAGGCAGGACACGGTGAGCCAGGACATCGCAGCCGTTCCTTTGGGGCAGATGGTCGTGATGAAATAATACAGGTGCCTATAGGTACAGTCATTCGCGATGCCGAAACACGTGAAATCATAGGCGAGATACTGGAAGATAAGCAGCAGATGATAATAAAACGAGGTGGACGCGGCGGTCTGGGTAACTGGCACTTCCGTTCGGCTACAAACCAAACTCCGCGTTATGCACAGCCAGGTACGGCAGGTGAGGAAGGTTGGGTGATAATGGAACTTAAAGTACTGGCCGATGTAGGTCTGGTAGGTTTTCCAAATGCAGGGAAATCTACACTGCTGGCAGCTATTACTGCCGCCAAACCAGAAATAGGCGACTATCCGTTTACTACTCTTACGCCAAACCTCGGCATAGTTTCTTATCGCGATGGTAAGAGCTTTGTGATGGCAGATATACCTGGTATAATAGAAGGTGCAGCCGAAGGCAAAGGTCTGGGACATCGTTTCTTGCGTCATATAGAGCGTAACTCGACACTTCTCTTTATGATACCAGCCACGAGCGAAGATCCACGTGGAGAGTATGATATACTACTGGGAGAACTTGAAAAATATAATCCAGAACTGCTGGACAAGGCACGTGTGGTGGCTGTAAGCAAGAGCGACGTTCTAGATAGTGAACGTATGGAAGAGATAGAAAAAGTGCTGCCAGAAGGTGTACCTCACGTATTTATATCATCGGTTACGGGACAGGGACTGGTTATGTTGAAAGATATGTTGTGGGAAGTACTGGACGTAGAGAACCGCAAAAAATCCCTTACGGCATTTGAAGAAGACGAAGAGGATATGTTGGGATTTGGAGCGGGAGAACTACTGGGCGATTATGAATAAAATATAGACGGCTGGTATAAATGGGTATGAAGGTAAGGATAGATAGTACGTGGCAGGAAGTCCTACAAGAGGAATTTGACAGTGAGTATTTTAAAACTCTTACAGACTTTGTAAGAGAGGAATATGCCTCATATACGGTTTATCCCCCAGCAGGAAAGATATTTGCGGCTTTTGACGCTTGCCCACTGCAAGATGTAAAGGTGGTCATCATAGGTCAAGACCCATATCATCAGCCACATCAGGCACATGGTCTGTGTTTTTCTGTCCAGGACGGAGTCCCACATCCACCATCGTTGCGTAATATATTTGTAGAGATAGAAAACGAATTGGGAGTGGAAGTGCCAGCTTCGGGCTGTCTTACGCGATGGGCAGAACAGGGCGTACTGATGCTTAACGCTACACTTACGGTGCGTGAGAGTTGTGCGGGTTCACACCAGCGTCGCGGCTGGGAACGATTTACAGACCGCGTTATAGAGATAGTATCACGTGAGAGAGAAAATGTGGTCTTTATGTTGTGGGGAGCATATGCACGTAGCAAAAAGACACTCATAGACTCTTCCAAACATCTGGTATTGGAAGCAGCTCACCCTAGTCCTCTTTCGGCCAATAGAGGTGGTTGGTTTGGTTGTGGTCATTTCACAGCTGCCAATGATTATCTATTGTCTCACGGTAAAAAAACTATCATTTGGTAACACGTTAATACACATAGATAATGTCTGCAAACAGTATAGGAGAACACTTGCGACTTACGACCTGTGGCGAATCACACGGTGAGGCTTTATCTGGGATACTAGACGGTGTCCCTGCAGGGATAGAACTGGATTTAACACTCGTGAGAAATGAGATGGCACGTCGTCGCCCTGGGCAGAGTGCTATATCTACTCCCCGTAAAGAAAAAGACGAGGTACGTATCATATCGGGTGTGTTTGAAGGTCGTACGACTGGAACACCCATAGGTATGATTATAGAGAATGAAGACCATCATTCGGCAGATTATAGTGAGATAGCACGTAAATTCCGTCCTTCACACGCAGATTTTACCTATACGTCCAAATATGGATTGAGAGACTACCGTGGTGGAGGTCGTTCGTCGGCACGAGAGACGGCAGTAAGAGTTGCAGCAGGAGCGATTGCAAGACAGATTCTACCCGCGGGTGTAGAGATAAAGGCATATGTGTCATCGGTAGGTGGTATAAGTCTGGATACAGACTACACGCTTTATGATTTTTCACAGATAGAGACAAATGATGTACGCTGTCCCGATGCGGTGAAGGCTACGGCTATGAAGGCACTTATAGAAGAATGTCGTGCAGGTGGGGATAGTGTAGGCGGTGTGGTTACGTGTGTTATAAAGGGAGTACCTGTGGGACTTGGTGAGCCTATATTTGACAGACTGGAAGCGCGTCTGGCGGCTGCTATGATGAGTATTCCTGCTTCCAAAGGATTTGAGGTGGGTAGTGGTTTTGCAGGTAGTGTGATGCGAGGCAGTGAGCATAACGATATCTTTGTAGAGGGAGGCCGCACGGCAACCAATCGTTCGGGAGGCATACAGGGTGGTATATCAAACGGTATGGATATATACTTCCGTGTGGCATTCAAGGCGGTGGCGACCATTATGAAAGAACAGGAAACGATAGATGTGGACGGACGTAAAACGACACTTAAAGCCCGCGGACGACACGACCCTTGTGTGGTGCCACGTGCGGTTCCTGTGGTAGAGGCTATGACGGCTCTTACACTGGCAGATTTTTATCTTATGGACAGAATGACCAAGATTAAATAAAATAT
>JAFYKQ010000095.1 GCA_017537565.1 Flavobacteriales bacterium | reverse complement strand
GCGGAATTTGTCGATACGACCTGCAGTGTCCACCAGTTTAACTTTACCAGTGTAGAAAGGGTGAGAAGAACTAGAGATTTCCAATTTTACCAAAGGATATGTAACACCATCTATCTCTACTGTGTCTTTTGTTTCGGCAGTAGAATGAGTGATGAATGTCTCACCGTTTGACATATCGCGGAAAGCACATAGTCTGTAATTCTCTGGATGAATACCTTTTTTCATTTTTATTTAATATTTTTGATTAATCAAAAAAACGCGTTCTACTTTTTAATAGGTTCCCACTTCCTCTCATACGTACTCTATTGTGGAAGATTTGGTCAGAATCATTTATAGAGCCACGAGAGCATAGTTCTCCCCTATGAGCGTGCAAAGGTATAAAAGTTGAACGTTACAAGCAAATAAAAATTTAAAATTATTGTAAAAGAAGATTTAGTTGCTATTTTTGCATCATCATAACACACATCTACACATAAATAAGAGATATGAAAAAACACACTCCTCCTATCATATACCTAGACCATAGTGCCACCACCGAACCATACCCCGAGGTCATATTGCGTATGGGACAAATATTGTGTGATAGCTATGGCAACCCATCATCTACACATAGTGCAGGACGCGATGCCCGTATCATAGTAGAAGAATCTCGCCGCGAGATAGCAGGTATAATAGGTGCATCTCCATCAGAAGTGTTTTTCACATCGGGAGGGACAGAAAGCGATAACACTGTCCTAGTAGGCGCGACTATGGCTGGCGTACGTCGTATCATTACCTCTCCCATAGAACATCACGCCATCACAGCCACTGCATCACACCTATCATCTATGGGTGTAAGTGTAAAATATGTACATATAAAAGAAAACGGAGATATAGACCTGGAACATCTATGCTCAATACTGGAAATGCCCAGCGAGGGGAAAACACTTGTAAGTTTGATGCACGTACAGAACGAGATAGGAAACATCTATGACATTAACGCCATAGGTAATCTATCTCACGCCTACGATGCTTGGTTTCATACAGATGCCGTGCAGGGTATGTGTCATTTGAACTATGACCTTAAAAACAGCCCTGTGGATTTTCTTTCGGCATCAGCACATAAATTCTACGGTCCCAAAGGCATAGGCTTTCTCTATGTGAAAAGTGGTATAGTACTCCCATCTCTTCTCCACGGTGGAGAGCAAGAACGTGGTATGCGTTCGGGAACAGAAAACGTACCTGCCATAGCCGCTATGGCACTGGCATTAAAAATGAACAATGATGAAAGAGTAGAAGACCGCACACATATCCTAGAACTTAAAGGACACCTCATCTCTCGCCTTAAAGAAATAGAGGGGATACGTTTTAATGGTCGTTGTAGCGATTGGGAACATAGTATTCCTTCGATAGTGAGCGTTACACTACCCATAAAAAAAGACCCATCTATGATGTTGCTTTCGCTAGATATGAAGGGAATATGTGTGAGTGCTGGCAGTGCTTGTATGGCAGGAGCGGTTAAAGACTCTTTTGTCATAAGCACTCTATATGGAGACAATAACACGATGAAAGGTATGCCCACACTGCGTATATCTATGGGCAAATGGAACGTAAAGGAAGAGATAGATATAACGGTAGATGCTATAAAATCTTTACTTTAAGGCTTCACTACGGAAGTAACTATCTAGGCGTGTAGCCTCACTTTCTTTTTCTTCCCACGTCGCAGCACGCACTACGATATTGGCACGATTTTCACGTTCTGCATCACTCATCTGGGAATTTATACGGGATATAACTGCTTCACGGCTCACGCCATCACGCATCATAGTACGATTTATCCTCTCTTCCAGAGGAATGGATACCGTTACCGTTACATCACAACGCTCATCACCACTACTTTCATACAAAATGGCACTCTCCAGTATTACATACGGAGCCTCTTGGCATAACCTCCAATGCTCAAAATCTGCATAAACCGCCGGATGCACTATGGCATTCATCTGCAGGAGGAGACCCTTGTCTGAAAACATACGGGAAGAAATATAAGCACGGTTTATATTGCCCTGCTCATCATATGCCTGCTCTCCAAACAGATTTTTTATAGCCGTTATAAGCGCTGCATTTTCTACCATAAGACTCTTGGCACGGGTATCGGCATAATAAACTGCCGCCCCACGCTTTTCAAGCATAGATGCAAACGTAGTCTTGCCGCTGCCTATCCCTCCTGTAAGACCTACGGTATATATATGTTCTCTCATTGATGTGCAGTGTTATTTTATATGATATGATGCGTTTGCTTCTCGACGAGGTATATTGCGTTGCAGGTATAGACGTGTACCTACGGGTGGCATAGTTCCTACCTTCAGACGGTTCTTCATATAAAGACTCTCTAACGTCATACCTAGACGTTGAGCGATGGAATACATAGTATCCCCATCTTTTATGACATAGTATTTATCTACACCCTTGGCACGTTTTGGAGATAGGAATAAAATATCACCCACACTTATCGTGTCATCATAGCTCATATCGTTATATAACAATATATCACCAACGCTCTTACGATGACGTGTGGCTATATCTTCTATCGTCTCACCCTCGCCCACCTGTACATATGGCAGATTTTTGTTCTTATGGAACAACACCTGCCCCGATGAAACAGCCAATGCCACAGGTACGACATCTGGCGTTTCGGGTTCTATTTCTGGCGAAGTAGATGTATCTACATTATCCAGTTCATATAGATGATAAGTCTCTATTATACGTATGAGTTTATCTCCATAGGCAGGGTCTGTGGCATAGCCTGCCGCTCGTAATCCGTGGGCCCAAGATTTATAGTCTGTAATAGGGAGTTTATAGAGCGACGCATAACGTTCTCTTTTAAGAAAAGCCGAATGGTCGCTATAAGAGTCTTCTACTTGGTCATACTTGCGGAAACACTCGTTTTTATGGTCATCGTCTTTTTTTACAGATGGCCCCGTCCACTGTGAGTTACACTTGATACCAAAATGATTATTGGCCTCACGAGCCAGATAACTAGTCCCCGCACCCGATTCCAATAGTGCCTGAGCCATAATGATACTGGCAGGAATACCTTCCTTGTTCATCTGGCGTATGGCTATATCCTTATACTGTTTTACATAAGCAGTATAGGACGCATTCTGCCCCATAAGGCTCAATGCACATATTATAAAAAGTAAAGTAAACGTATATCTTCTCATAGAAGTAAGTAGATGTGGGAAAGAATAGGACATTAGTAACCCTTTATGTATCTATCACTCTTGCCATAACCAGCATTCTCATCAAAGGCCTTTTTCTGGAACAAGAGTAGCAGTATTATACCCACCGATACAGCAGCATCGGCTATGTTAAATACTGCTGGGAAGAAAGTAAAATACTGTCCTCCCCATATAGGCAACCATTCGGGTAGTATGCCGCTCCACAGCGGGAAATAGAACATATCAACTACCTTACCACACATAAAGGCTCCATAACCTCCTCCATCTGGGAAAAGCGTAGCAACACTCCCCACAGGAGTATCAAATATAAGTCCATAGAAAAGAGAATCTATGATATTCCCTACCGCCCCGGCAAATACCATCGTAAGCGGAATGATAAGGATATTGGGAGCACGACGATTGGTAAGGTTCCACAGCCACAACAGCAGCAATCCACTCACAACTATACGGAATATGGTAAGAAACAGTTTCCCTGTCATTCCTCCCCATTCCATACCAAATGCCATACCCATATTCTCTACAAAATATATCTGGAACCAGTCTGCAATGTGACGGGATTCGCCTAGCACCATATGAGTTTTGACCCATATCTTGAGGATTTGGTCGGCTAGTATAATCAGTGCACTTATATAAAATACCTTTTTCACTATATACTTATTTTTTCACTTTACAAAAGTAGAAAAGATTATTTACTTATACGTTTATTATAACCATAAAATCAATGGTCTTCTCTTACCACATCATACATCTGGAAGAAATATGGACTATAACGTATACCCCACATATCATAACGGTCGTGATGGTACACCAGAGCAGTAAGGAATCTGTTCCAGTTTTTCTTCTCACGAGGCGTCCATACGTTTTCGGATAGTGCGCTCACACGAGGGAATAGTGCATTTTCCAGTTTGCGGACAGAAGGGAAATATTCTGTCCACATACAACCCTGTGCTCCTATTATCATCTGGGCTTCTTTTTCTGTGAGTTCTTCTGGTATTATTTCATAGTTATATACCTTATCTAGTGGGACATAACCTTTATGAGTTACCTCTACCTGATGACGAGACTGCATATTGTTATAGTACGAATGTGACGAAGGAGTCATTATCACACGGTGTCCTGCACGTGCCGCAGTTATACCTCCGCGTGTACCCTGCCAACTCATAACCACAGCATCATCTGCCAGACCACCTTGCAGTATCTCATTCCAACCAACCAATGTTTTTCCTTTCTTAACGAGTGTCTTCTGTACGTGGCGAATGAAATAGCTTTGCAGTTCTTCTTCGTCTTTAAGGCCATTGTCCTTTATGAATTGTTGTGCTACAGCACTCTCTTTCCACCATTTTTTGGCACATTCATCACCGCCCACGTGTATGTATTGTGAAGGGAAGATATCACACAACTCACCAAAAACATCACTCAAAAAATCAAAAACTTCTGGTGTAGGAGAAAGCACGTTGTTGTGCTTGTTATATATACCCCATGTACGGGCACAGTATTTTTCTTCATCTGGTGTAGTGGAGAACTGTGGATATGTAGCAAGTACCGCCATACAGTGTCCTGGTATGTCTATTTCTGGGATAACGGTGATATGACGCGCAGCGGCATATTCTACCACTTCGCGAGCTTCTTCCTGTGTATAATAACCACCATATGGAAGTTCTGTATATTTACCGGGATATAGACCCAGTATCTCTCCATCGCGATATGCTCCCACCTGTGTAAGACGAGGGTGTGATTTCATCTCTATTCTCCAGCCTTGGTCATCTGTAAGGTGCCAATGGAAATAATTGAACTTGTGATGTGCCAGATAATCTATAAAACGTTTTACATATTCTATGGGGTAGAAGTGTCTCACCACGTCCAACATCATACCACGATACTCAAAACGAGGATAGTCATCTATCACTGCACACTGAACATTTGGCAGTACCCCTGCACGTGTAGGCAACATCTGGATAAATGTCTGCACACCATAGAACACTCCCGATGCATCATTACCTGCTATCTCTACACGTGATGGTGTAGATGATAGTTTATATCCACCTTTGGTCTTGTCATTTTTCTCATTTTTAAGGATAATGACGTTACTATCTGGACATTTTTTCCATATCACAGCAAGTGGATAGCCATAGTGTTTATCTATGTATTCGGCCAGATATTCGGCACTTTGACGAGAGCTATCATCGTCGGCATAGATAACCGTAGTACGATTTACAGGGAATTTTCCTTCCTCGATTTTTATTTCTACTGGTTCTGGGATAATGTTAAGTTTTACAGGAGCCTTTCTACCCTGTGCCATGATGGCTCCCGCAAATAGCATAAAAAACGCTACATATAAAATTCTTCTGTTCATATCACAATGAGTTTAAGTAGTTAATTTACTATCGCTACAAATATATAGATAAATTTCACATTCACAAATATCATATAACAGACTATAAACTATCCATCATAAAAAACGGGCGTCCCTCGTGGGACGCCCGTTTTAAGTAGATATGAGAAAATTATAGATCCATTTCTTTCTTGATACGAGCTAGTTTCTCTTCAAGAACAGCAACCGTTTCATCATAGTGTTCTGCACCAGCAAATGGAGTATTTACGCTGAAGTAGAACTTGATTTTTGGTTCTGTACCAGAAGGACGAGCAGCTATCTTGGTGCCATCGGCAGTGTAGTAGATAAGCACGTCTGATTTAGGGATTTCTATCGCGCTTTCTGTACCTGCTATCATATCACGAGAGATAGAAGTCTTGTAGTCGTCTATCTTGACAACAGGAGAACCGTCTATAGATTTAAGCGGATTTTCACGCAATGAATCCATCATAGCTTTTATCTCCTGTGCACCAGAAAGACCTTCGCGTGTGATGTTTACCAGGCTTTCGCGGTACATACCTGTCTTTTCGTAAACCTTGAGCAGTTCTTCAAAGAACGAAGAACCGTTTGCCTTGGCAACAGCAGCTATTTCACAAGCCAAAACAGTAGTAGTGATAGAGTCCTTGTCACGTACAAAGTCGCCCACTAGGAAACCAAAGCTTTCTTCACCACCACCTACAAACTGTTCTACACCTTCGGCACGGCGTATCATATCGGCTATCCATTTAAAACCAGTAAGACCTACCTTGCATTTAACGCCATATAGTTCGGCTATCTTGAAGAATATGTCTGATGTAACAATAGTAGAACCTATGAACTGTTTTCCGTCCAGTTTACCAGCCTTTTTCCAGCGTTCTAGAAGGTATGTGATAAGAACAGTATTACATTCGTTACCGTTCAACAGTTGTAGTTCACCTTTTAGGTTACGTACAGCCACACCTATACGGTCTGCATCTGGGTCTGTACCTACCACCATATCGGCACCATTTGCATCTGCCAATGCTGTTGCCATAGCAAGTGCTGCTGGGTCTTCTGGGTTTGGAGATTTAACTGTTGGGAAATCACCAGATGGTACCATCTGTTCTTCTACAGTGATAACGTTCTTAAATCCTGCTTTTTCCAGTGCAGGTATCATAGCCTTGAACGATGTGCCGTGGATAGGAGTGTAAACCAGTTTAAAGTCATCACGTCCAGTAGTATCACAGCTACCATTTGCCACAGATGCCTCTACAAATGCTGCATCTACTTTTTCGCCTATGATTTCTATAAGGTCTTCATTTGGAGTGAACTTGATATCCTCTACTTTTACCTGTGATACACGGTCTATGATACCAGTATCGTGTGGAGGTACGACCTGTGAACCATCTTCCCAGTATGCCTTGTAACCGTTGTATTTAGGAGGGTTGTGAGATGCTGTGATGATGATACCACTCTTGCTACCCAAGTAACGTATAGCAAATGATATTTCTGGAGTAGGGCGGAACGAATCAAAAAGGTATGCCTTGATACCATTTGCAGAAAGGATTTCGGCACATAGACGAGAGAATTCTTCTGAATTGTGGCGTACGTCGCAACCTATCACCACAGATATTTCTTCGCCTGGGAATTGTTCTTTAAGGTAATCTGCCAGACCTTGTGTAGCAGCACCTATCGTGTATTTGTTCATGCGGTTGGTACCTACGCCCATTATGCCTCGCATACCTCCCGTACCAAATTCCAAGTCTTTGTAGAATGATTCTACTACCTCTTGAGGGTCATTTTCAATCATTTGAGCTACGGCTGTACGTGTGGCTTCGTCGTATTTGTCTGAAAGCCACTGCTGAGCCTTAGCCATGGATAGTTCTTTGATGTCCATAGTAGTGTGATTTAATTATTGGTTTATATTTAATTCTTTGTCTATATGTACTTCTGGGGTATGATGACGGCTTTTGACTATCATCTCACCTATGAATCCCGTTACAAAAAACTGCACGCCCAGTATCATCATCGTAAGCATTATGTAGAACCAAGGATTATCTGTAACCAGTATCGTAGGCTCTCCCGCATATAGTAGGTATAGTTTGTGTAGTCCTATGTATGCCGCACTGAAAAAACCTATGAGGAACATAAGGAAACCTATCGCTCCAAATATGTGCATAGGACGACGTCCAAAACGGTTTATCACCACGATAGATATCATATCCAGCATACCGTTTATAAAACGCTCCAAACCAAATTTGGTATGGCCGTATTTACGGGCACGGTGGTGTACCACTTTTTCTCCTATACGGGAGAATCCCACCTGCTGTGCAAGCATAGGCACATAACGGTGCATCTCTCCATAGATATCTATGCTCTTGACAACCTGGTGACGATATGCTTTAAGACCACAGTTGAAATCGTGTAGCGTAAGCCCCGATGCACGACGTGCCACATAGTTAAACAGTTTGGTAGGGATAGTCTTGGATAATGGGTCATAGCGTTTCTTTTTCCAACCCGAAACAAGGTCATAACCATCTTCCTTTATCATACGATACATCTCGGGTATCTCGTCGGGAGAGTCTTGCAGGTCGGCGTCCATCGTAAAGACCACATCACCTCGTGTAGCAGCAAATCCTGCACGCAATGCTTGGGATTTGCCTTGGTTACCTCTCAATCGTATGCCTCTTACTGCCGTAGGGTTTTCTGCCACCAGTCCTTCTATGACCTTCCACGATGCGTCACTAGAACCATCGTCCACATATATCACCTCATAGCTACGCCCCATAGAGCTTACCACGCGGTCTATCCACGCTCCCAGTTCACGCAATGACTCCTCTTCATTGTAGAGTGGTACAACTATAGAAATATCTATCATCTTTTTTCTTTTTCTCAGTTTACATTAACGGCGTATGCTCATAGCAGCAACAGCTCCCACCATAACCCCCAGGAACACATGCCCCACAAGTGCCATAAGTGACGACGCATATGGTATCATCTCTACAACACTATCCCAACTCTCATCGGGTAGGTTCAGTCCTTGTTCTGCATAAACGTCCTTCATCATCACTATCATTTCATCATATGTGGCAGGCGGTATCCCCGAAGTCTTGATATACGTGTACACCATTGCCACCACTCCCACACACAACATCATAAGCAGAGCCATAGCAAATGCTCTACCTCCACCTATACGACCTTCGTTATAGCGGTCGCGATACACTCTTATAAAATACATACTCATAGATATGAGCAGTATAAATCTCAATATGCTCACAACACCCGCCATAGCCTCTATCTTCTCCAGCATAGTCACGAGTACCGCTACCGCACCTATCGTTATCCCCGAGGTAAGCGAAAACCTCAACCAAGACACTTCTTTTTCCATCATCTATAAATTAATATACAGCCTCTGGGTCACTCTTACGGAAGATAAGCGACAGTATCAATCCCACTATAACGTACATCACTACCGCTCCTGCCAATGCCAATCCTAAATTAAGCCCCGAAAACTCCATCTGTGCTTCTAGTTGTACACGCATAGCTTCCATAACCTCATCATTTGCTCCTCCCATAGATGCCATCATCTTCTGCGTCTGCATAAGTGATTTTTCCACAAAGTGAGTATCTATATAATTAACATACAGTAGATTAAAGAAATATGATATGACGGTAGATACCACACCTGTAACCGTTATCATACACATACCCTGCCCCAGACTCATATATCCCCCACGTGCCTTGCGGAATGATTTTGTGATATAGACCAGCAGCACCACATTTACCACAATATTTATAATACTCATTATCATAGCTTGTCCATCAAGCCCAGTTACATAATAAACTAATGCCAAAATAATGGATACTGCTGCATATAGTACACCCATTTTTATTCCATAGAGGAAAGGAGTCACTTTATTCATCTTTTTATTTTTATTTGTTTATACCATAAAGCCCTCACACAGAAAGCATTGAGTCTGGCGAGGATTTAATTCTCGTAATCAATCACAAATATAGTATAATGTTATGATATTTTCATTTATAAGTTCATTAAATTTGTGCCTATAAAATATTTTTCTCTCACTAGAAGATATGAACGAAAACACCAACCAACAGAACCCTTCACAAGACCCCTCCCAGGAGATAACCATAGGATACCTCTTGGGTAGGATATGGCGTCGTAAGGTGAGAGATAACAAATCCACACTGGTGCTACTGGTGTGTTTTGTAATAGTTGTGGCTTGGTGGTTTTTACAACAACTCCAAAACGGGCAAATCATCACCACAACTCTCGCTCCCACATATACAGAACTACCCGCCGGATATTCATCTGGAGAGGTCTCCCGCGAATCTATTACCGTAAGTGTCAAGATGAACAACTTTAACATCTTGAGCTATCTGGTGGGCGAACTCCCTATAGAGATAGATATGAGTGCCGTAGTAGAAAAGAAAAACGGGCAACATTTCTGGGTGCCCAGCAAATTCCAAGATGTTATATCTACAGCCCTGCACGATGGTGACGAACTGGAAAAAATCAAGACAGATACCATATTTTTTAATATGGGAGATGAGACTGTAAAAAAAATAACGGTCTATGCTCCAGAAATCAGCATCAAACCTCGCAGTGGTTATGAGGTATTTGCTCCTGTTATGATTTCTCCCACACAAGTCAAAGTCATAGGCCCAAAAAATGAAATAGATGCCATAGAGTATATAAATCTACCTGCCATATCATTACGCGGTGTAAGCGGAGAGGTTCACGATACCATCAGGTTATCGGCCCCCGAAAAATACCGTCGTCTGTACTTCTCTCCCGAAGAAGTAGTCGTAACAGCCATCGCCGAAGCTTACACAGAAGAAACAGCTACGCTACATATATTTGCAGTGAATGCTCCCCGTGGACGGAAAATCCAGTTTATACCTTCACAGGTAAAAGTAAAATATCACGTCCCTCTTAAAAACTATGGTAGTGTTTCTGAAAAAGACTTCCGTGTAGAAGCAGACCTATCCTCCCGTAATAACGAAGGCGAAAACATAGTTTACCTACGTCTAGTATCACGTCCATCGTGTGTGGGACGCGTGGACATCATTCCCGAAAAAGTATATTACCTCATAAAATAAGGCTGTCATATCTTTAAGAAGGAAATTAGTATTTTTTTCATCGACAGGTGAACATATTTATATTTTGTCGTACATTAGTTGCGATATTTGATATATAAATATAAAGTTATGAAAAAGGCTATCTACACACTTCTATTTTGGGTATTTATCATAATGCCTATTGCAGCACAAGCAAACCTGGACGAATCTATCAAAATCCTGCACGGGCCTTACTTGCAGAACGTAAGCAGTGATGAGGTTACCATAGTTTGGGTTTCAGACAAACCATCTATCGCTTGGGTAGAATTGGCACCCGATGGAAATGATAGCTTTTATGCAAAAGAACGCCCACGTTTCTATGACGCCCGCGACGGCATAAAAACCATATCTAGGATACATTCTGTAAAACTTAAAAACCTTAAACCTGGAACAACATATCGCTACCGCGTCTATGTCCAGCACGTCCTACAACACAAGGGCATAAGCGTCATCTATGGCAAGACAGCCGCCACAAATGTTTACACCAAAAAACCACTTAAATTCAAGACCAGTGACCCCGATATGAACAGTGTGTCATTTGCTATGGTATGTGATATCCACGGTAACAGCGATAGACTATCAAGCCTTATATCCAAATGTGATGTGAAAAACACCGACCTTTTCCTTTTCAATGGAGATATGGCCTCTATCCTCAACGAAGAAGAACATATATTCGGTGGGTTTATGGACACTGCAACCAAATTATTTGCCTCTCAAACTCCTATGTACTATGCCCGTGGCAATCACGAGACACGTGGAAGTTTTGCAGCAGAGTTTTATAAATACTTTTCTAATGGTGAAGGCAATCTTTACTACGCCTTCCGCCAAGGTCCAGTATTTTTTATAATACTTGACACAGGAGAGGACAAACCCGATTCTGATATAGAATATGCTGGCATCACACTATATGACCAGTATCGTACAGAACAAGCAGAATGGTTAAGCCACATATTAAAAAGTCCCGAATATCAGAATGCTCCATTTAAGGTAGTCGTAGGACACATTCCTCCCATAGGGGATTGGCACGGGACAGTAGAAGTCAAAAACAAATTTATGCCTCTACTATGTGATGCCAGACCCGATGTAATGCTATGTGGACACCTGCATCACTACATACATCAGAAAGCCGATGCCCAGACTCCATTCCCTATCATTGTAAACTCCAATACTTCCATCATCAAGGCAAATGCCACTACCAAAGAACTGAAACTGGAAATCATAAACGAAGATGGCAAAACACTAGACACCATAACAATTAAAAAATAAACCTGTTATACACTTAAAAAAGCCAGCCCCTGGGCTGGCTTTTTTATTTACATTGAGTATGTTACACCATTTATATCTCTTATAGGCTTTCTGCTATACTACTATATAAAATAAAACGAGCCTTGCAAGCAAGGCTCGTATATAAGTAATAAGATAGAGACTATTATAGGTCTATCTGTGAGTTGTCTCCGCCAAAAGCGTTCTGTGGATATGAGTCGGCAGCGTCGTCATTGATCCAATACTGACCGTCTACATTGTATTTGAACTGATAGCTAGCACCTGTAGGAAGAACTAGTGTTCTGATGTATTCGCCGTTTCTTTTGGCCATACGTAGTGATGTCTCTTCCCAGTTGTTGAATTCACCTACCACAAATAGCTTTGCTTTTTCTGGTACGTTTTCTACAGGTACGCTGAATGTTACTTTACATTCGGGTTTGTTTTTTGAATAAACTTTTTTGATTGCCATATTTAAAAAATTGATTAGTTTCTACGTTTTCTTACTTGTTCTAAATCAGGGCACAAAGATAATAAAAAATTGTAAAAATCTCACATTCACCACTTTTTATGTTTTTACCTTCCAAAATCTATGTTACAGATATTTCTAGGGCTGTTTTTTATGTGATAAAAATATTTTTTGAAACACATTTCAATCTTTATATCTCTCAAAATGTGGCAGGTAAGGCTCTCCTTTGACAGGAAAATGATAAAAACATATCCCCCCCCCAAAAAAGCACAGGCAGCTCCCGCGGAGCTGCCTGTGCCTCCCTGCCACGAGGCGGGGAGAATGTATTGTATATATGGTTATTTTACCTCAGAAAACAGAGTTTTAACTACATCTTCTACTCCGGTAGGTTCACCACGATATATTATTTTGCCTTCTTTGTCCACTATGATAGATGTAGGGATATAGGCAACGGCATATCTTCTGGCGATGTTTTCCTGACCTTTCACCTCTTCGCTAGAATTTACCTGATGCCATAGCAATCCATCGTCCTCTATCGCCTTTTTCCAGTTCTCTTCCTTGTCACTAGTAGCTACTCCTATCACTTCCAGACCGGCAGGGTGATATTTCTTATACAGCTCTACCAGGTGAGGATTGCTCGCACGGCAAGGAGGACACCACGAAGCCCAGAATTCTACTAGGACGATGCTTCCACGTTTGTCTGAAAGACGCAGTGTATCTCCCGTAGTGATATCTGTAAGAGCAAAATCTGCTGCTTCGCCTCCCACCATAGAAGAAGAAAGATTGTCTATATTTTTCTTTACATCGCGAGCATATGAACTCTTGACGGCTTTCTCTCCCAAAAGATTATATAGACTATCTACCACCGCCAGATTTTCTGGGGTGATGATATAGTTACTTTTAAGTATATATGCAGAATGTGTATCATCTGGATAGCTACCTATGATGACATCATACAGAGAATTGCTTTTTTCTTCTATCTCATTATATTCTGCCATAAGGGCATTCATAGCTGCCGTATCGGGGTTATCGCTCTTGCGTAGAGATTTAAATTGCTCATAGATATCGTTCAGCTTCTTTTCAAGAGAGTCCAATTCTATCATAGATGGATAGTTATATACCCCACCTACTATTTTCTTTACAGATGGCAACGACGCATCTCCCTCTATCGTGTATTTACCTAAATTTTCCAGATAAACATTTACATAGGCTTTGTTTACATCCAGGCTATCTCCCGCTTTTACAAAGTGGAGATGTACTATCTCGTTTTTATCGGTAGTGGTGATAGTAAAGGTTCCGTCTTTTTCTACAACAGTAGAATCATCTACCACCCAAGTCTTTTTGGAAGCGTGGTAAGATGTGACATATACCTTGTCTCCAGATGATAGATTTTCCATATTACCTATGATAGTGTTTTCTCTCACCTGTGTAAGTGAAAAGAAAGCACACAGCACTATGAATACCAGAAATACCCATTTGAGAACTTTTTTCATACTATAAAATGATTTAGATAATTGTAATGATGATTTTAGGTTTCAAAAATAACTATAAAAATTATAATTTTGCTCTATAAATGTAAAAAAATATGCCACTTATACATTGGGAAGAGAAAGGTATCACGGTATGTGGTGCCGACGAAGCCGGCAGAGGTTGTCTGGCAGGGCCTGTCACTGCTGCTGCCGTCATACTACCACCAGACTATCACAATAGTCTTCTTAACGATTCCAAACAGCTCACAGCTCGCGCCCGCGACATATTACGCGAGGAGATAGAACGCGAATCATTATCGTGGGCAGTAACACACCTGCCACCTGCACGTATAGACGAGATAAATATACTATGGGCATCTATCGAGGCTATGCATAAAAGTATAGACCGCCTTACCATCACACCAGAACTGTTACTTATAGACGGCAATAAATTCAAACCTCATCGAGGCATACCACACCGTTGTATCGTCAAGGGAGATGCCACATATTATCCCATAGCTGCCGCCTCTATCCTTGCCAAAACACATCGTGATGAACTGATGGCCTCTCTATCGGCAGAATATCCCATGTATCTATGGGATAAAAACAAGGGCTACCCTACCACAGACCATCGTAAAGCCATAAAAGAACACGGTCCCTGTCCACATCATAGAATGTCTTTCCGCCTGACAGAAGAACAACTATCACTTAATTTATAACACAGCAAAATATCAATTGCAAAAATGCGGCACCCGACGGGTGCCGCATTTTTGCAATTTCTATCATCGAGGATAAATTTTACTCCCCTTTATAAATATATTTTCCTGTGCGAATGTCAAAATACAGGAATTCGCCGTCCATAAATATCTGCAACACGCCATCGCTATATTCTTTAAGACGTTCATACTCTATGGGTAGAATTACTTTACCTTCGGCCGATACTATACCCATCTTACCACTCTGTGCTACTATGTACATACGTCCAGATGACAGTGGTTCTATATTTGAGTATTCCAGTGGGATTACTATCTTACCGCTACTATTGATAACACCCCACATACCTTTTTTAACCACTATGGCTCGCTCATTTACAAATGGGTATACGGCATCATACGTACAGCGTATGGCTATATTTACTCCGCCTTTGCTCACATAACCCCATAGTCCACCCTTCTGCACAGGTACAGGCCACTGTGTAGATGTCGTTATATCATCAAAAAGATTTGGCACCAGACGACGTCCTGTACCGTCTATCATACCATATTTACCACGATATGATGTACGCGCTCTACCGTCTTTAAATGCCATATCTTTAAGAGGAGTAGAGCTGTAAGACATATTTACCGCTATTTTTTCTTCGCCAGCAGTATTTATATATCCATATTTACCTTTAAGAACTACCGGTGCTAGACCTTCGCTGAAATCACCCATCTGTTCATATTTCTTTTTGGTGAGGATTTCACCCTGCATATTGGATAGACTCCATAACCCTACTGAATCTTGAATAGCCATCAGTGTGTCTGATATGATGCGAATGTCTTTATATACCCCACTGTGAAGTCTTTCGCCTTTGGGTGATATTACCGATAGAGTATCTCCGTTTCCTACTACAGCTCTCGAAAAGGCAAATGGAATGGCACGGTCATACTCTCCATATAAAGGTTTACCCACTCTGGAATAGAAACGATATACGCCGTCCCTTTCTGTAAGTATAGGTGAAGTCTCGTCCAGATATATATTGTCATATCCAGAAGGTATTATAACACCACCTACCTTGTTTATGACAGCCATCTCATCACCTTTCATCACTACCGCAAGTTCTCTTTTGAAAGGCATACCGTCTTCCCAGACAAATGGCATAAGCAGTTTTCCCTCTATATCTATGTAAGATATCTTATCTCCACGTCCCACCATTGCCACCGATGACGAAAAATCATCTACAAAATCATACGTTGGACGTAGGATAACCTTTCCATCGTGAGCGACAAAACCATATAGACGTTCTTTGGAAAGGATAGGGTAGTGTTTCACCGTACCTGCGGCACTGTTTACCATAGATTCTGCCTTGCTCATAAGTGGCGAACGAGGAAACGCTGCACGGAATGTAGATAGTTCCTTTTCAGAAAAATCTGAAAACCACAAGTGATATATCGCCTGGTAAGCCTCATCTGCATAAGGACTATCGGGATACAACCTTACAAATGACGCATATTCTTCCAGTGTGTGTGATGGGACAGATATATCATAGAGTATATCGTGGGCTTCGTCTGCATAAGGACTGGAAGGATATGCCGATGCAAAGGCATAGTATTGTTCTGGTGTACGGTCTTTGGTAGATGTTTCATAGAGCAGGCGTTCATAACGTTTCTGTGCCTCACCCACCTGCACCGCACGAGGATATGTATCCATAAAACTCTTATATGCCGTCCAGGTATTCTGTTTTTCTGTAAGTGCAAACGCCAGCGAATCACGACACGCTATCGCCTCGTCATAACGGGAACTGAAAGGATATTTCTGTATGACGTATTCTATAGACGCGATAGAGAGTCTCTTGCGAGCATCGTCCAGTGCCAGGGAAGCTACATTTTGGCGTTGAGCATACAGAGTATCCTTGTTTATATTTTCTTCCTCTATGAGTTTTTTGAGGTCTTTGGGTTTTATGAGCTCATAAGCGTCCAAACTGCGTTCTATATGAGCATAGGCCGAGTCCAGATTATAAAAAGGGTTATTGTTACGTGAGTATATGATGCTCAATCCATAATGGGATAGCATAGCATCACTCTTTATTGATTTTTCAAATAGTTCTTTGGCACGGAAATAGTCGTGCATATCCAGTGCTTCAAATGCCTTGTCCAAACGACCGGCATATAGTGTGACAGCCACCAGTAATGTAAGCGATAAAAACAGTTTCTTTTTCACTTGAGGTAGGGCAAATAAGTTATATCTATCATCTATAACAATGACACATTACACCCATCTGTACAGAGGGTGTATATGATATGATGTGCAAGCAGAGATTATTTTTTCTCTACCAGATTTTTCAGTTTTTCTGCCAAAGCATCAACAGATGCATCAAAATCTTTACGCAATGCTACGGCAGCCTCTTTTTTACCTTTAAGACTTCCGGCAGCAGCTGCCATCTGTGCATATTGGTTTTCTATTTCATCACATATAGCATCTATTTCTTTGGCATCGATGCCTGGTATTACCATCTGTACTATGTAGCACTCGTCTAGCAGAGCACCATATGTGTATACCAATTCTTTTTTAAGGTTTTTTATACTTGCCATCGTGTTATAATGTTTATGGTTTTAATGATGTAAGGGTTGTCCCTATACGGGCAAATATACAAAAAGCATTTGATATACTCTCAAGAGTGCAATGGTTTTATTGGAAAAGTTACTTACAATTAAAAGCGGCACCCGTCGGGTGCCGCTTTATTATAATAGATGTAGAATTTATTCTTTTCTATTCAGCATTATATATAGACAATTGTATAGAAATGATGAAGATGATGATCACCAGTAAAACCACAAGCATAAATACAGACAATAGTCCCATAACTACACTACGCCAAGCCGCACTGAACACCTTAATAGAAAAAAGCCCTTTGGTAGTCCAGGCGATAAGAATGACATAAACGACATTCATAATGTTAGTCACATTATTATATATACTTTCATTCCATATAAATGGAATAGATAGCATTAGCAATCTTATGATAAGACGTTGGCTGCATATGTATGCGGCTATATACAGGTATTCTGCAAAATTATATTTTATGCGACTAACGCCATTGAACACCCATTTGAAAGCCAGTGCCGAAAACGGCAACATAAAGAGCGTCATAAACGTTTCACTGTTACTCACCCATTCTACAACATATGACCATATACCTAAATGGAGATCTGATTCGGCACTTATGTTATCTAAATGTTCGGCTGTAATGTGTTCAATGGGAGCAAAGTGATATATCACACCATAGAAACCCGTAAGTATAAGCATGAGCGTGAAAGGAGGAAAAAATCTCACACGATGCCCCGCCAGATACAGCCTTATCATCTCGCCAGGTTTGGTGTATAGACTTATCAATGTATGTAGAATACCTCTATCGGAACTCGTAAAAGCATGAACAAGGTCCCTAAAGAGAGATTTTAATGTTATACGTCGTGTAACAGATTTCTGCCCACAATTATGACAAAAATCTCCCACCAGTATAGTATTGCAATTTTTACATTTATTCCCCATATAAATATAATTTATTATAGCCGCTGCAAATTTAGTTCTTTTAACTCACATACAGGAGCATAGTAAGATATAATTTGCTACATTGGCAGGAGTAGATTAACCTTAAAAACAGAAAACTATGTCACTAGTAGGAAAAAAAGCTCCTTGGTTTAAGGAGGTAGCCATTGTGGACGGGCAAAAAATAGTCCCAGAGTTTACCCTAGAAAAACACGCTGGTCGCCACGACGTGGTACTGTTTTTCTATCCAATGGATTTTTCTATGGTATGTCCCACCGAACTGATAGCCTTTTCCAAAAGACAAAAAGATTTTGACGAGAGGAATGTAAAACTCATAGCCGTGAGTTGTGATACAGAACAGTCACATCTGGCTTGGCTACAGATACCCGTCGAGTACGGAGGCATACAGGGAGTAACATATCCTTTGGTTTCTGACAAGAACAAGACTATGGCCAAAAACTATGGAGTTCTCACAGGTGATTATTACTATGATGACGATGATATGTTACGTGCCGATAGCCCTACTATGGTAGCCTTCCGTGGGCTTTTCCTTATAGACCGCGATGGCGTGGTACGACACGAGAGCATAAACGACATATCCATCACCCGTGATGTAGATGATGTGTTACGGGTAGTAGATGCCTTCCAGTATTATCGCCAGTGGGGAGATGTATGTCCTGCAGACTGGCACAAGGGCGAGAGTGTCATCAAACCCACTTGGAGTGAGATGTCTAGTTATCTTTCGGGAGGGAAAAAAGAAAAATAATTTTATGTTATTACATCATTGTGAAATTGATAGTATTTACATAAATTTGCTACATCTGTAAAGAAAAGAAAAATTTTAAACCATAAAAAACATTCGCATATTATGAAAGTAACAGTAGTAGGTGCAGGAAACGTAGGTGCAACGTGTGCAGACGTTCTAGCTGTACGCAATTTTGTTGACGAAATCGTTATTCTGGACATCAAGGAAGGTGTTGCAGAAGGTAAAGCATTGGACATTTGGCAGACAGCCCCTATACGTGGTTTCAACACCCGTCTTACAGGCTCTACAAATGACTATTCTAAAACAGCTGGTTCAGACGTAGTAGTGGTTACATCTGGTGTACCACGTAAACCAGGTATGAGCCGTGATGACCTTATAGGTATCAATGCTGGTATAGTAAAATCTGTAACAGAACAGATAGTAAAATACTCTCCAGATGCCAAAATCATCATCGTATCAAACCCTCTTGACGTGATGACTTACTGTGCATTCCGTGCTACTGGTCTTCCTGCCAACAGAGTGATGGGTATGGCTGGTGTTCTAGACACAGCTCGTTATCGTGCATTCCTTTCTACAGAGATAGGTTGCTCTCCTGCCGATATCCAGGCTCTTCTACTAGGTGGACACGGTGACACTATGGTCCCACTACCTAAATACACTACTGTACAGGGTATCCCTGTTACACAGTTTGTAGCAGAAGAACGTCTTAACGAAATCATAGAACGTGCCAAAGTAGGTGGTGGTGAACTAGTTAAACTGCTAGGTACTTCTGCTTGGTATGCTCCTGGTGCTGCTGCTGCATCTATGGTTGAAGCTATACTTCTAGACCAGAAGAAAATCGTTCCAGTATGTGCATGGCTTACAGGCGAATATGGCCTTAAAGACCTATACTTGGGTGTGCCAGTAGTATTGGGCAAGGACGGTATAGAGAAAGTAATAGAACTAGACCTAGATGAAAAAGAAAAGAGCGACCTTTACACATCTGCCGATGCAGTACGTGGAGTGCTTAAAGCTCTTGACGATATGAATCTATTCTAATCATAAATAGCTTTTAAAATCAAATCCCCGCCTTTTCTGGCGGGGATTTTTTTATCATTAGTATTTTACCAACGGTTATAGTGTACGTTTTCTGGATTCCATTTGTCTTTTGGAGTAGGAGATTCGTCTGGATAACCTATTGTGATGATGTTAAGAGGTATGATATTCTCTGGCAGTCCAAGAACATCTTTTACCTCCTGTATGCGTGGAGGTATAGGATAAACACCTCTCCACACTGCCCCTAATCCTAAAGAGTGAGCTGCTAGTAGTATATTTTGTGATGCAGCCGATGCGTCTTGAATCCAGAAATCACGAGCCTCGCCGCCTATGGCACGTTCCATATCACCACATACTACTATAGCCAATGGAGCATCACAACGTAGGGCCTCCATCTGTGACGGGTCATTTACAACGACCATAGCCCAAGGTTGGCGGTTCATAGCGGTAGGTGCCGCCATACCTGCACGCAACATCTTTTCTATCTTTTCATCTTCTACAGGAGCAGATGTATAACGGCGAATGCTAGTACGGGAAGAGATATTTTCCAGTGCATCATCTGTAGAAGGTGCTGGAATAGATTTATCCTTCTGTGCCATATACAGCCACAATAATGCAGCCGATAGCAATAATAGAATAACATTGAGTATTACAGAAATCTTCATAGATAATATATACTAGTGTTTAAATTTATAAAGCACTCTTTGCCCAGGCTATCATCAATTCGTTTTTATCACTCTTCCAAGCCTTTTTATAAAGGTCACGGACGACTTGCAACCATATCTGTTTCTTCTTTTGGCTAGTGCCTACATCTACCGTTCCACCGGCAGCGGTGTACATCTCGCGGTTTGTACTGCATATACGCGCCCAGGTACCTGTGCGTTCTGTAAGGTCTGAATACTGCATACGTAGATAGAAATCCAACATTTCTTCATTGGGGTGTTCATCACGAGCAAAGTAAGTGCTGTCTTTAAGATATACCGTCACACCGTCCTTGAACAGATAAGGATAGTATTCGCCTGCACGATACATAGCTTCATACACTACGCCCGATACAGGGAATTGGGCTCCACTCTGGTGGTGTATACGGTCATAGATTTTTTTGGTATTTTCATAATCTACGTTCCCTTTTGCCTCCCAAGATGTAGTGAGTATCCACATAGCCAGTTTTTCTGGCGAAGGGTTAAGCATATAGACCTTGCCCTTTTTGGGAGCGTTTATACGTACGTCTGTCCCTGTGTAGTATTCGTATAGTTTTACAGGGTATCCTTCCCAGCCAGGAATAGTATCTGTCTCTCCCAGCAGTGTTCCTTCCATATAGGCAGCTTTAAGGAGGATTTTACAGCGTTCTGTCATCACAGGTAGTGAATCACGTACTATTTTACGAGGCAATTTTTTGGCATAACCATCTACAACTATAACAGATAGTAGTAGTAAGATAAGATATTTATATTTCATAGGAGTAATGATTAATGTTTTACACATCAAATATAAAGACTTTTTTGAATTTATGTATAGTTTTATTTTTCTTTTACAAAGACATATTTATTTTGAATAAATGGAGATAAAAAGCATATATTATAAAAACTTACAAAAAGATTTGGGATTTTATTGAGAATTATATATTTTTGAACCATTAATAACATAACTAGAAATAATACACTATCTGCCAATGGAAAACAAGACAAATTCTCCCCGCAGCGGAGCTTCTTCCTACCAGCTAGATGAGATAGATAACCAGATACTGGAATTGCTCATAGAAAACACTCGTATGCCTTACACCGAGATAGCCAAAAAGCTTATCATATCGGCTGGTACGGTGCATGTGAGAGTGAGAAAAATGGAAGAAGCCGGCATCATTACAGGGTCTACACTCAATGTAGATTATTCCAAGATGGGATTCTCTTTTACGGCATACGTAGGACTTTATCTGGAAAAAACAGGTAAAACATCTCACGTTATAGAAGAGCTTAAAAAGATACCATATGTCATAGTGGCACATCTTACCACAGGGCAGTACAATATCTTCTGTGAGATAAAGGCTCGTGATACACATCACGCCAAGGAAATCATATTTATGATGGACGAGATAGATGGCGTTACACGCACAGAAACTATGATATCTCTTGAAGAAAGCATAGCCGATAAAACCCGACTGATGCACCACATCTTTAAATAGTCTCTTGATAGTATTTATTGCAGAATATAGTTTGCTTATAATAATGACTCATAAAAAAGGCTGCCCTCGATCGAGGGCAGCCTTTTTTGGGATATGTAGAATAGACAATGTATCTTTCTATTGATTGGAAGGGGAGTTGTCTTTCAGTTTGGTGTATTTTATCTTGAGTTCCAGGTTACGTCCGTCCAGTATAGACATAAACGGAGATATCTGTGTTACACCCAGTGGAAGACGCAATCCCAGTTTCACGTTTTCGGCATCGCCATACACCATATCTATAAGTGTACGTGTCACGTGCATACGATATATGCCAGGACTTTCAAACTTGGTAGATTCTGCGTTTTGGTTGATAATACCATTTAATCCATAGTTATACTGTGGTGTATATAACCAACCTCCCGTCGCACTTTCTGTAAATATAGCTTCATCTGGCAGATAGTAATCAACCTTCTGTGTAGGATAACCATAAGTATCATTAAAGTATATGAACTGATATCCATAAGGGTGGCGGTACATCCATAGCTCTACCACAGGGAAATTACCCGTAGATATATCCTGACCTTTGTTCTTAAATTCTACATAAGCCTCATTTATAATCCAGCCATTGTCCCTTATCATCTTGATGTTTTCATCACTTATAAGGTCCACCACTACTTCTGAACCACCGAATGGGAGTATGTAAAGGTCCTCTTCACCGTTAAGTGTATCTGGATTTTCCAACATCGCATTGATAGCTGGGTCATATGTAACCTGTATAGAGTTTACCGAATTGGTAGGAGCTCCCGTAGAATTAAATGCAAGATATGCCTTCTGTCCCGTAAGCGAGCTGGTACGATAATGGATACATATTTCGGCTGTACGTGTATCTCCCTGACCCTGAAAAAGGTCCAACATAAATAATGGCGAAGGAATACCATCTTCTGCCTTGAAGTAAAGCCCCTTGAAATATTTAGAGAAATCGGCCATTGTCATTACTTTACCAGCCCAATCGTCCATTATACCCTGCCAATAATCCTTGTCCAGTTTTATATTTATACGTGGGTATATAGAGTCTGCATACACATAAGTACAGTCTTGTACCATACCTTCATAGTCATAAGTAATGACAGTATCCACTACATTTGTCTTGGATTTTATGGTATCTATTTCCATATAGAAGCTCTCTGAATGGATTTTTTCTGCAAGAGCCCATTTTTTGGTAAGTGGAATAAAATTAGCTTTTTCTACACCATCGTCATTAGTATATGTTTCCTCTGGTATTTCCTCGGCCAAACGATATATCTCCAGATTCATTTGGTGGTTATATGGGTTACCATACACCATATATTCGTGAGGTGACATCACACCTTTATATATTTCCAGATTGGTATTATATCCCAGATAACCCTGTGCACTAGATACAAGAGTATCCAGCGGAGTATAGCTTATGTGCATCTCTACCGAGTCCACTATTATATCACCAAAGTTTGCTATACCAGTTATAAGCTGAAGATTGGCCGCAAACCCTGCTTCTACTTTACATACATCGGGTATTTCATAGTTACCCACCATATTAAAGAAGAATTGCATAATATTTGAACCAGCTTCAGAAGGGTTCCATATTTTACCCTGATGAGCACGCCCCGAAAGCGTATCACGAGAGAAGTCCTTCACACTCCAAGCCTTAACCGGTAGGGATACTTCTCCTATCGAAATCTTGTCTCCATTTACTATATCTGTACCGGTATAAAACTCTTTACGTTGGCACGATGCAAAAAACAGCATCGATATTGCAAAGACCATTACATATGCCGACAGAGATATTCGTCTATAATTAAATGATTGTAAATATTTCATTTATAGCGTATTATTATTCTGATATTGATTTGTATAGTTCTATGTATTTCTCTCGTGGAGTAGGCTCTCCTACCACGTGTGAAATGCAGGGCAATTTACGATTTTTTACTTCATCTGCTACAAATCCATAGGCCTCTGGGTTATCTACAACCACAG
>JAFYKQ010000094.1 GCA_017537565.1 Flavobacteriales bacterium | reverse complement strand
CCCTTAACTTGTTCAATATTAATGTTGATAATGCCTCACTTTCTATATCATCACAAACTATTACTAATTTTCCAGATGCTTCCATTAGATTTTCTAATAATGGTAATATTTCTTGAATATTACTAATTTTTCTGTCTGTAATTAATATATTTATGATCAGTAGGAATCAGAAAAAGATCCCTAAAACGTTATATATATTTTTTGTTTTTTGGTTATTATCTCATTTTATTAGTTCATATAATATCCATTTTGGACTGATAAGGATATTTTTAAGTATCATATTGTTTTATAACTGTATAAAACTTCCATTCTTTATTAAAGCGTATAGGAATATTGCTTTTATATGTATTATATTCTTCTTTATTCAAGAGATAGGATATTATTTTTCTGGGATAAGAATTGTGGGAATTTTACAATTTATGCCAATTGCACTTAATATAGATAATATATCTTATTATCTAATGAATATGGCAGAATATGAAAGGTCTTCCTCATTTTTTAGTGAACCTGCGCATTTTGCACAATTTCTTCTTCCTATTCTTACCATTGAATTATTTGCATTTAATACCATTAAGTGGAAATATGTTGGGATTATATTAATAACCTTATTGTTAACTCAATCTGGGAATGCATTATTTGGGCTTGTTGTGATATTGGCTTCGTATTTTTTCAGAATCAGCCACAATAAGCGCATTAATTTTTCTCAGAGATTTATTATGACTATAACATCTGTTGCCATAGTTGCCATATTGGGTTATAGTTTTACAAATTCTGATATTGGTAAAAAGCTTTTATCAAGAGCTGATACAATTCAAAATACAACAGATTTTACATATGCTAGTTCAGGATTCATCAGAATATGGAGAGGTTATTATGTATTCGAAGAATTTGATCCTGTTTACAAATTTATAGGTAATGACAATCCTGATTATATTTCAACAAAAATTAATAGTAGTATTGTTTCTGTTTTTTTTAATGAAGAACATGATAGGTATTTGAATGGCGTACAACAGTTTCTAATATCAACAGGATATATAGGGGTTTTGATATTTATAATTTTTATTGTTAAATCTTGGAAAAAAACTAATTATTGTGGTAAAACATTACTAATGACAATGATTGCTATTTTATTTATAGCGTCTATTTATTTTACTGATTCTATGTTGGTACCAATGACACTGTCATTCTTGATGCCATCAAATACGATTTTAAAAGAATATAATAATAAAATATTTCAACAATATGAAGCGTAAATTATTGTTTATTGCACCATCGTCTATTCCAACATTTGGCGCCGAAGCTATTGTTAATAAAAAATTGCTCACAGCTTTGGCCAAAAGTGATAAATTTGAAATAGACCTTGTCTCGCAAAATATCCCTTACAATCATTATCCATCTGAAGGAAATGATATTAAATTAAAGTCGATTCATATTATAGATAATGATCTAACATTAAATTTAAGAACAATCTGGGAGCACATATTAGCTTTTTTTAAGTTTGGGATTACGTTTAAAACTGCTCATTGGGCTGTTAGAGCTCTTCCTATTGTTGACAAGCTCGTACAAGAAAACAATTATGATTATGTTGTAACAAAAGATGCTCCAAGTTTTGTTATTGGAGCATACTTAAAGAAGAAATATGGGATTAAGTGGGTGGCCACGTGGAATGATCCATATCCAGTAGTAAAATATCCAATGCCTTATGGTAGAGGTTTTAATGCTAAAGGTAACATTTTTGACAAAATGTGTATATCTGTTATGCAAAATGCAGATGTACATATTTTCCCTTCAGAGCGTATTAAAAATTATATGCTAAAGTACTTAAATAAAGTTAGTGAAAATAAAACTATCATTATACCTCATGTGGTTTTGAATACAATTGTTAATGATAAGTATAATGATTCTACATTTAAAATACTTCATTCTGGGACATTACAAAGGCCTAGAAATCCACAAACATTTCTAAAGGCTTTGAATAAGTTTAAGGTAGATTATCCAGATAGTAAAATTGAGGTCGACATATTGGGTATTTTAGAAGCAGAAGATATTAAACTTATAAACGATCTTAATATGCAGGATTATGTTAGATTTATTCCTGCTGTGTCATATAAACAGAGTCTTGAAATCTTATCATATTATCATGTTGCTTTAATTATTGAGGCTAATTGTGAGGAAGGTATTTTTTTGCCAACTAAAGTAACTGATTTTATGCAATATAAGAAGTCAATTTTTGCTATTAGTCCAAAAGTAGGTGTTTTGAATGATTTATATAGAAAGGAAGCTATATCATATTTTGCTGATGTAAATGACACTATTGCAATATATGAAGAATTGAAGAGAGTATATGCTGATTTTAGTAGCAAAAAGATATCTGATGTTAAGTCAGATGTATTATATAGTTTTTCTGAAGAAGCAATTGTTGATCAATATTATAATTTATTATGAAAAAAGTGATGTTGGTATTTGGAACACGTCCCGAAGCTATTAAAATGGCTCCACTAGTTAAAGAGTTCCAGAAACATTCGTCTGACTTTATTACACAGGTGTGTGTAACAGGTCAGCATCGTGAAATGCTAGACCAGGTACTCAAACTATTTGAGATAACACCAGACTATGACCTTAATATAATGAAACAAGGTCAGGATCTGTACGATATAACAGCACGTGTTTTGGTAGGAATGCGTGATGTCTTGAAAGAAGCACAGCCAGATGCTGTCTTGGTACACGGAGATACTACTACCAGCACAGCAGCGGCATTAGCTGCTTTTTACCAACAGATACCAGTAGGTCACGTAGAGGCAGGACTACGCACGCACAATATATACAGCCCATGGCCCGAAGAGATGAACCGCCAGATAACAGGCCGTATCTCTGCCTATAACTTTGCACCTACTCCACTGTCTCGTGAAAATCTGCTGAAAGAAAACATAGACAGCAAGAGTATCTATGTGACAGGAAATACAGTGATAGATGCTCTGCATACAGTTGTCGCTAAAGTGAAAAACGACAGCACACTGAATGCATCATTGACCGAAGAATTGAAATATTGTGGATACGATACTTCACGTTTGGAAGGAGGTAAAAAGATGGTACTGATAACAGGTCACCGCCGCGAGAACTTTGGTGATGGATTTATCTCTATGTGCACAGCCATCAAAGACCTCACACTCAAATATCCAGATGTAGATTTCGTATATCCAATGCACTTGAATCCTAATGTTCGTCGTCCTATCCACGAAGTATTTGGCGAAGACCTGAACAATTTGGGCAATATGTTCTTCATTGAACCATTGGAATATCTGTCTTTTGTCTTTTTGATGGAAAAATCAAATATCGTACTGACCGACAGCGGAGGCATACAGGAAGAAGCTCCAGGATTGGGCAAACCGGTACTCGTGATGCGAGACACTACCGAACGTCCTGAGGCTCTCTCGGCAGGTACAGTAAAACTGGTAGGTACAGACTATAACAAGATAGTGGGAGAAGTATCACGCCTTCTCGATGACGCTGAGTATTATCACCAGATGAGTCACGCTGTAAATCCTTATGGCGATGGCTTGGCGTGTGGTCGTATAGTAGAAACATTAATATAATAATTTATGATTGTTTTAATCCGAAGTAATTCGATAACGAGTGATCCTAGAGTCGAAAAATATCTAATTATGTAATAATCTGTGAAGAAGAAAGAAAACAACAAATTCCATATAATATTTCTCATAAAATAGAGGTCCTCCCTAATATCCCTAGTTTTGATAATGTTGATTTCTTAGAGACTAAAGATATTCCACATTTTAATAACAGTAAATTAACCCTATCGTATGTAGGAGGACTATATCATGATCGTTTTCTCCTTGAACTATTGGATGTAGCTGAGATGGGTATTTGCAATCTTCTTATAGCTGGATATGGAGCAAAAGAAATCGAAGAACGATGTATAAATCTCAATGAGAAAGATAATATTATATATTTTGGAAAGGTAGTTTATGATCAAGGTTTGAATATTATGTATAATGGAGATGTAATATATGCTATGTATTGTAAAACTAATCCTAATCATATTTTCGCTGCCCCAAATAAGTATTACGAAGCAATGTTACTTGCAAAACCTATTATTTCCACAAAAGGCACTATTGTTTGAGAAAAAGATAATGCCCAATTATAAGTATCGAGAGATATTTTTTAATATAAATATGATATGTACTGGAATGTACATATTATATTTTGTGTTTGTTAATACTCCTATTGTTATGGTTATTGGGCGTGTCAACTATTATTTTGTTTGGTTTTATGCCGTATTATTTGTTAAAATAATATATGATATGAGACCTGGCATCAATAGAGCGTTAACAGAATTGATATTGTATGTTTTTCTTGTTGCATTATTTGTGCGTACAACCATTTTGTTGGGTAAGTCCTACAATATCATGCCGTATAATTTTAATTTTGAGTTGTTTTAATGATGAGAAAAATATCAGTAATTATTCCTGTATATAACGTAGAATCCTATATAGAGAATTCATTATTGTCGGCACTTAATCAAACATATAAAAATGTTGAATATGTTATTATTGATGATTGTGGTACAGATAATAGTATAGGGGTAGTAGAGAGGATAAAAGGTCAATTTAGCGATAAAGAAATAAAAATAATTCATCATACCAATAATCAGGGAGTATCTGTTGCACGAAATACGGGGATAGAAAATTGTTCTGGGGATTACGTGTATATTATGGATTCTGATGATACTATTTCACTAGACTGCCTACAACGACACATTGAAGCCATTGAATCCTATGGGGCAGATATTTCTTGTTCCAATACAACTGTAGTAAATGGACGTTCGCCCTTTGATGAAATACAACATAATCTAGTAATAGAAGGTGATGATATTCTAATAGAATATTTTTCAAAAAATGTATTTATATCATCGTGTAATAAGATGTATAAAAAATCGTTCTTAAACGAGAATAATATACGATATGTGGAGAACATAACTATGTGTGAAGATGCATTATGGTGTATGGATTGTTGTGTTTCTGCAAATAGAGTAGTTATGATTCCAGATTATACATACAACTATATAGTTCATTCTGGGTCTGCTGTTACTAGTTCAGATAATAGACGTATAGAGAAACATTTTGATTCTATAGTATATGTTATGAATAGCATAATTGATGTAATTAAAAAGAAAAATTCTAATGATATCAATAATGCTGCTGGTGTAAGATTGGGGACGTTAAGGTTTAAGAATTCGGCACGTTTATGTTTATTGGATTTGGATGAGAATACAAAAAAAGAAATATTCTCTAATATGAACGCAGATATACTAGTAAAATATAGTAGAGGAGTATATTCATATTTGTGTAATATGCCATATCCTATATTCAAGGCGATTATTTATATCCCATATTTTATTTTTGATGTGATAAAAAAAGTTAAATACAACCGATAATTTCTAAAAAATATCTAAAAACAAATATCATGTTAATTTTCAAAGATAAAGTCCTGTTGATAACAGGCGGTACGGGTAGTTTTGGTAATGCCGTACTACGTCGCTTTTTGGATAGCGACATAAAAGAGATACGTATATTCTCTCGTGATGAGAAGAAACAGGACGATATGCGTCACGCACTGCAAAATCCCAAGGTAAAATTTTATATAGGCGACGTACGCAATAAGGCATCTGTGGACGTAGCTATGAGAGGAGTGGATTATGTTTTTGCAGCTGCGGCTCTTAAACAGGTCCCTTCGTGTGAATTTTTCCCTATGGAGGCCACTATGACCAATGTCATAGGAACAAATAACGTACTGTTATCGGCTATAGAATATGGAGTAAAAAATGTCGTAGTATTATCTACCGATAAAGCTGCTTATCCTATCAATTCTATGGGTATAAGTAAGGCACTTATGGAGAAAGTAGCCATAGCCAAAGGTCGCGAATTGGGACAAGGAGCTGCCACTACCATTTGCTGTACACGTTATGGTAACGTGATGGCTAGCCGAGGTTCGGTTATACCACTATGGGTAGACCAGATGATGGAAGGTAAACCTATCACTATCACCGACCCCAATATGACTCGTTTTATGATGACACTGGACGATGCTGTGGATTTGGTCATCTATGCATTTACTCACGGTGAAAACGGAGACCTTTTTGTACAGAAGGCTCCAGCAGCTACATTGTCAACATTGGCACAGGCACTGAAAGAGACTTATGCACAGGTAAAACCCGAATATGGAGATACCGAAGTAAGAGTAATAGGTACACGTCACGGAGAGAAACTATATGAGACACTCGTGACACGAGAGGAAATGGCCAAAGCAATAGATATGGGAGAATATTATCGTATACCTTGTGATACACGAGACCTTAACTATGATAAGTATTTTACCATAGGAAATGAAGAGGTATCCAAGATAGAAGATTATCATAGTCACAATACTCGCCGTCTAGACGTAGAAGGTATGAAGGAACTTCTACTCAAATTACGTTTTATACGTGAAGATTTGGGATTACAACCACGTTCAAAATCCAAAGAAATACGTTCTGAATAGTATGTCTGAAATTAAAGTTATACAAGGGGAGATATTCTGTGATGAAAGAGGACAGATAAGCTCTCTTAATGCCTTTCGTTTTGCAGATGAGGTAAAACGTTTTTATTTCATCCACCACCCAGATGTAAGCGTCATAAGAGGTTGGCACGCACATCAGTATGAAAAAAAATGGTTCTACTGTGTGAAAGGAGCATTTACTCTAGGACTGGTAAAAATAGATGATTGGGATAACCCATCTCCAGAATTGGTTCCTAGTATCTATACTCTCACAGATAGTGATAGCAAGATAGTGTGTGTTCCAGAAGGATATGCCAATTGCATCAAAGCATCTGTGCCGGGTTCTGTACTGATGGTTTTTTCTGGTAAGGTGCTAGAAGAAGCACTTGGTGATAGTTGGCGATATGACAAGAATCTATGGATTGACTGGAGTAAGTATTAATCAAAACTATAATCAAGATATGAAGATACTTGTTTTGGGTGCGAGTGGTATGGCAGGACATATTATAACTCTTTATTTTAAGGAACAGGGTTATGATGTAACGGGTTTTACGCGTCGTCCTATAATTTATTGTAAGAATATTATAGGAAATGCTATGAATGTAGAGGATTTGAGTAGAGCAATAAATAGCGATGACTATGATGTAGTGATAAATTGCATAGGTGTTCTTAATCAAAATGCTGAAGACAATAAGCACGATGCTGTATTCTTGAATGGATATTTGCCTCATTTTATAGCCGATAGTCTGCGTGATAAAAAAACTAGATTTATCCATATGAGTACAGATTGTGTCTTTGCAGGGAATACAGGTCCTTATTATGAAGATAGTTTTCCAGATGGGAAAACATTCTATGATAGGAGTAAGGCTATAGGAGAGATAAATGATGATAAAAATCTTACGTTCAGAAATTCTATTATAGGTCCCGATCCCAATGAAAAAGGTATAGGTCTTTTTAATTGGTTTATGAAGCAGAATGGAACGATAGGTGGATATACAGGGGCTATATGGACAGGAGTAACAACTCTTACACTAGCCAAGGCGATGGAGCAAGCCATTATAGAAAACCTCACGGGTCTATATAATCTAGTGAATAATGAAAGTATAGCCAAATATGACCTTTTGCATCTATTCAATAAGTATTTCCGTGCAGGTGAGGTGGATATATGTCCAAATGATGTGTTGAAACTAGATAAATCGTTGCGTTGCACACGTAGGGATTTTACATTTGTCGTACCATCGTATGAACAACAGGTAAAAGAGATGGCTGAATGGGTATTTGCTCACAAGGAGATATATCCTCATTATTTCAAATAAGAAAACTACAGATATGAAAAAACTTAAATTGATGACTATAGTCGGCACACGTCCAGAGATAATAAAGATGTCGGCAATAATAAAGAAGAGTGATAAGTATTTTGACCACGTCCTGGTTCATACTGGGCAGAACTATGACTATGCTCTTAATGAGGTGTTTTTTAAGGATTTGGGTTTAAGAGAGCCAGACTATTATCTGGGTGTGGTAGGAAATAATATAGGAGAGACGATGGGTAATGTCATATCCAAAGCATATAACCTGATGGCAGAAGTAAAGCCCGATGCTGTAATAGTGCTGGGTGATACCAATTCTTGCCTTTCGGTCATAGCTGCCAAACGTCTTAAAATACCTATTTTCCATATGGAAGCAGGTAACCGTTGTAAAGACGAGAACCTCCCCGAAGAGGTCATTCGCCGTATAGTAGATGTAACCAGTGATGTGAATCTATGTTATAGCGAACATGCTCGTCGTTATATCATTGATACTGGTGTTAAGCCAGAATACACCTATGTGGTAGGTTCGCCTATGGCCGAAGTCTTAAAGGATAGTCAGGAAGCAATAGATAAAAGTGACGTGCTTTCTCGTCTAGGACTGGAAAAGAATCGTTATATACTGCTTTCTGCTCACCGCGAAGAAAATATAGATATAGAGAGTAATTTCTTCTCACTGATGAATGCAGTCAATGCTATGGCAGAACATTATAATATGCCTATACTATATAGCTGTCACCCTCGTTCAAAAAAATTTATAGAGCAGAGAGGTTTCCAGTTTGATAGTCGTGTTATACAGTCGCAGCCATTAGGATTTTTTGATTATAACCATCTACAACAGCACGCTTTCTGTGTAGTTTCAGATAGTGGAACAGTGCCAGAAGAAAGTGCTTATTTCCATTTCCCAGCAGTGTCTGTACGTACCAGCACAGAACGCCCCGAAGCTATGGATAAAGGCGTGTTCATTATAGGTTCTATAAGCACAGAACAAGTCCTACAAGCAGTTGATTTGGCGGTAGAGATGCACGCAAATGGAGATGATGCGTGTGATGTGCCAGCATATGTAGATGAAAATGTATCTATCAAGGTTGTAAAGCTTATCCAGAGCTATACGGGTATTGTAAATAAAATGGTGTGGAGGAAGTAAGACACGGTATTTTACATACTTAAAGTAAGCATTATGAAAATACTAGTAGTATCTGAAGTTTTCTATCCAGAAAATTTTATAATCAATGACCTTTCCAGTGAGTGGCTGAAGATGGGACATAGCGTTGAAGTCCTATCACAATATCCCTCATATCCACAGAGCTATGTCTATGATGGGTATGAAAATAGTGGTTATAGGGTAGAGGATTGGAATGGGATAAAGATACATAGATTCCCATTTGTAGAAGGATATAGGGATAGTAAAATAAAGAAAATATCCAACTATTATTCTTTTGTAAAAGGGGGTAAAAAAATCATCAGGGAAATAGTAAAGGATTTTGATTGTGTTTTTGTATCACAGACAGGACCTCTTACTGTTGCTCTCCCAGCTATTGAGGCAGGTAAAAAGTATGGGATACCGGTAGCTATATGGACCCAGGATATATGGCCAGATGCTGTTTATTCTTATGGTATCCCTCGTAATATTATTTCATCATACTTTCTGGATAGATTTATCAAGAAGGTATACAATGCGTGTGACGTGATATTTATATCATCTAAACGTTTTTCAGATACCATATCACGTTATGTAAACAAAGAGTGTATATATACTCCTAATTGGCTTATTCCTGCACCAGAAAAAGAGAGTGCGTTACGACTAGATAAAGATAGATTCCATTTTACATTTACGGGTAATGTATCTATGTATCAAAATTTGGATAATGTCATTAAAGGTTTTGCTAGGGCAGGTTTAGTTGGTTGTGATTTAAATATAGTGGGAGATGGGTCTTATCTAGACAATGTAAAAGAGTTGGTAGAGAAAGAAGGAGTAAAAAATGTATATTTTCACGGAAGGTATCCTTATGAACAGATGAATGATATTCTTCTTCAAAGCGACGCATTGGTTCTCCCTCTTATTCCAAATGAAGGTATAATGAAGACAGAACCATTCAAAATACAGTCATATCTCAATGCTGGTAAGCCTATATTTGGTGTATTGGCGGGTAGTGGACAAGATATTATAGATGAAAATAATATAGGCCTATGTTCCACCCCCGATGATATAGATGATATAGCACGTGGTTTTAAGGAGATGGTTTCTTATTCTAGGAAAAATGAGATGTCTGTAAAAGAAGCATCAAAACGCCTTATGGAAACCAGATTTAACAAATCTATCATCATCAGAGATTTTATAAAACATATAGAGAGTATAGTTAAAAAGTAGGTTCATTTTAATAGAGGTCAAAATCTCATAATTATTCTACACAATAGAAAAATAATCACTACATTTGTGCGATATAAGGCATATAAGAAAGATATGAGAAATATAAAAGCAATAATTGTAGTAATGGCTGCCGTGGTTTTTGCTTCGTGTGCCAGCCAACAGGACGTAGTGTACCTCCAAGACACTATGAATTCTGCCAAGGATATCGCAATGAAACAGACCTATGAGGTTAAAATTCAGCCAGATGATATGTTGGCGATACTTGTTAATAGCCGTGATCCACAACTTGCAGCACAGTTTAATATGCCTATAGTTGGTTATCAACTAGGTAATAGTATCTCTGCAGAACAAGTTACAACAACAAATAGTCTACAAGGTTATCTGGTAAATAAAGATGGTGATATAAACTTCCCTGTGCTAGGAGAGATAAAGGTGGCTGGTATGACTCGCACTCAACTTACAGAGATGCTTGAAAAGCGTTTGCGTAGTGAGGGAGAGGACGGAGCCTATGTAAAGGACGCGATAGTAACGGTAAAATTTCTCAATTATAAAATATCTGTACTAGGAGAAGTAAATCGTCCAGGTAATTACAGTCTTAATTCAGACCGTATAACAGTACTCGAAGCATTGGCTTTGGCGGGGGATATGACTATATATGGACAGCGTGAAAACGTACACGTTATACGTGATAACAATGGTCAGACACAAAATCTTATAGTTAATCTTAAATCATCAGACCTCTTTAACCAAGAGGGATACTATCTACAACAAAATGACGTGGTATATGTCATCCCAAATAAAATAAAAGCCCAGCAGAGCGGTATCAACCAGAATAACAACGTAAGTGTGTGGTTGTCTGCTGCATCTCTTATAGCGACAGTATTAAGTATAATATTCTAAATTTCAGGTAGAATGTCAGATCAAAATATACAGCAGAATAACGTATCACAAGAAGATAGCGAATATACGTTCAGGGACTTATATGACCAGGTGAGAGCCCACTGGGGTTGGTTTTTGGTTTCTATCGTTGCTTGTGTGTCACTAGCCGTATTTTATCTTAAAGTTACTAGTCCAGAATACTCTCGTTCGGCTACGGTGCTTATAAAAGACGAAAAGAAAGGTGGTGCTGGCGTTACAGAATCGGCACTTTTTTCAGAATTGGGTATAATGGGAGGAAAAAGTAGTGTGGATAACGAGATGATAGTCTTCCAGTCTACCAAACTTATGGAGACCGTAGTACGTCGTCTTAATCTTAATACCAGTTATGTAAAACCAGGTCTTTTCAAGGCGGAAGACTTGTATGCCCATAGTCCTATAGATGTTAAATTTCTGGATAGTAATGATACCGATGGAGTTATTTTCGTGGCAACTATGCGTGATGGAAATAAACTGACGGTGCACTCTTTTGTTATAGATAAGGATAAATTTTCATTTAAGAAAGATGCTCAATATGGCGATACTATATCCACTCCTGCTGGTCGTATTGTAGTAAATAAGACTCTTTATTTAGACGAAGAAGTGTATGGAGATGATGTAGAGGTATATCATTCTCCTATGAAAAAAGTTGTTACTGAATATAGAAAGGCTGTAAGTGTATCTCTGTCTAGTAAGACTGCCAGTGCACTTACCCTTATGATGACGGATATCGTTCCTCGTCGTGCTGAAGATGTTATCAATACTCTTATAGATGTTTATAACGAGGACGCGATAGAGGATAAAAACCAGGTGGCAGAAAGCACCAAGAACTTTATAGATGAGCGTCTATCTATCATAGGTGCCGATTTGGAAAATGTAGATGACCGTATAGAGCAGTATAAGCGAGACAATGAGATAGCCGATATCTCGTCAGAAATGAGCGTTACACTGCAAGCCGAAAGCGAATATAAAAAGCAATCGTTGAGTGTAGAGAACGAGATACGTATAGCTGGATTTATACGTGAGTATCTTACTTCGCCAGATAAAGTAGATGACCTTATACCAGTTAATACAGGCATACAGGACGAGGGTATCAATACTATGATAACCCTCTACAATAACAAAAAGATAGAACGCGACCGTTTGCTAGCCAATTCGGGTAATAAAAACCCATTGGTACAGGATAAAAATACCGAGCTTCTGGCACTTAAAAAGTCTATCATATCATCTGTCGATAACCTGTTGGAATCGCTGCGCATACAGCAGAAAGGTCTTAAAGCACAGGACGAAAAGACCAAACGTCGTATAGCTACCGTTCCTTCACAGGAGAAAGAGGTGATGACTATCTCACGTGACCAGAAGATTAAAGAAGAACTTTACCTTTACTTGCTTAATAAACGCGAGGAGAACGCTATGACACTTGCCATAGCCGAAGACCGCGCACGTGTGATAGATGCTGCTCACGGTAGTGATATACCGGTTGCTCCTAAAAAGATGATGGTTCTTCTGGTGGCGTTGGTTATAGGTTGTGCTATACCTATGGCCTGGTTGTATTTGAGAGATATACTTGATACTACGGTGCGTGGTCGTAAAGATGTGGACGATGTGTTGACAGCTCCGTTCATAGGAGAGGTGCCAGAACGTGACCGAAGTGATGAACCAGGCGAAGAAGTGCTGGTACGTGAAGGAAAACGCGATGGTCTTTCAGAAGCGTTCCGTATCATTCGTACCAATATGGACTTCCTGGCCGTGAAGGGTAAACCGGTCAAGGTTGTTACATTTACGTCATATTCTCCTGGTAGTGGTAAGACATTCGTTTCGTCAAACTTTGCTATGGTGCACGCTTTGGCAGGTAAGAAAGTGGCACTGGTGGATATGGACTTGCGTAAACGTACACTTTCCAAACGTCTTAAAAAGGCCGCTCACCCAGGTATTACGACATATCTGTCGGGCAAGATTGACAATATAGATGATATGATAGTGCCACACGTATATCACGAAAATCTTGACTTGGTATGTGCTGGACCTACACCACCTAACCCTGCCGAACTTCTTCTTTCAGACCGTCTGGATACTATGATGGAAGAATTGAGAAAGAAATATGATTATATAGTGATAGACGGTGTGCCAAACACTATGGTGGCCGATGCTAGTATCATAGACCGCACGACAGACGTTACGTTGTTCATCGTACGTGTGGGAAGAATGGACCGTCGTGTACTTCCAGTGGTAGAAAGAATGTATAAGACAGGTGCTCTTACCAATATGTGTATCTTGCTTAACGGTGTGCGTTCTACTCACGGAAGCTATGGCTATGGTTACGGTTATGGCTATGGTTACGGCTATGGTTATGGCAATGAAAAAGATGCCAAAAAACGCCGCAAATTTGCACTTTTAGAAAAATTGAAGAATAAACGATAGGCAGTTATGTTTTCACTATTTTCAACTAAAAAGACACTTATAAAATATGGACTGCCTACCCAGATGACAGATGTACATATGCATCTATTGCCTGGGGTAGATGATGGAGCAAAAACGGTAGAGGAGAGTATTGCACTACTGGAAAAACTGTATAGCTATGGGGTGAAGAGAGTGATTTTCACGCCTCACATCGCTATGAGTTTCCCACAGAATACTACCGCGTCGCTTAGAGAGTGTTTTGAAGAGTTTAAGAAAGAGGTTTCAACGCTATCTGTCCCACAGTTGCATCTGGCAGCAGAATATATGCTGGACGAAGGCTTTTTAAAACATCTTAATTCTGCTGATGGTCTTCTTACGTTTGATGGGGAGAGGGTATTGGTAGAGGTTTCGTTCCGCGGTTGTTCTATGACAGTGGTACAGGAGCTTCTTTTCCAACTTTCGCTTAAAAAATATATACCGGTGCTTGCACACCCAGAACGTTATCCATATATGAAGATGGAGGAGTATAAGATGTTGAGGGATTGTGGTTGTGAGTTTCAGCTCAATATAGCGGCATTGGGTAGTCGTTATGGTAAGAAATCTCACGAGATAGCACATAAACTACTGTCACAGTATATGTATGAATATGCGGCGAGTGATATGCACGGTATGCGTCATATGGGGGTTTATGAAGATGTGAAGATAGACGCCCAGACATATAAACGCCTCTCTATGCTACTGGAGAATAATGATACGCTGTGGGGTAAAGAATAGAATTTGTTTATAGACATTTGCAGATAAAAAAGCGGCACGATACATCGTGCCGCTTTTTTAGTATATACTACTGCTCTATGAGAAAAATAGATGTTCTATGAGGATTTTGATACCTATTCCTATAAGTATTGCCCCGCCCAATACCTCGGCACGTTTACGGAAACGATTACCAAATCGTGAGCCTATCCACATACCCGTAACCGCAAATATAGCGGTAGAGATAAATATCACGGCAGTAGCTGCTGCCATATTGACTACAAGGAATGAAAACGAAATCCCTACTGCCGCAGCATCTATACTCGTGGCAATAGATAGCCCTATGAGTGTACGCGTATGCCAAGGGTAACATTTTTTGTCTTGCTGGCAGCCGCAGTTTTTTTCTTCTTCATCACTATGTGGAGTAAAGCCTTCCTGGAGCATCTTGCCGCCCATAAGAGCCAGCAGTCCAAATGCCACCCAGTGGTCCCACGTCTGTATGTAATGTGCAAAACTACCTCCTGCCATAAATCCTATAAGTGGCATCATGCATTGGAACGCCGAAAGGAAAAAGGCAATCTTCACCACACGATACATAGATAGTTTTTTCATCACCGCACCAGAGCTCACTGCTACGGCAAAACTATCCATAGATAGTCCTATGGCTATGATTATTATCTCTACTATTGTCATTATATGATGTCTATATCTATGTTGTAAAGATAGTAAAAAAGGTGATGTTATATCTTATAAACATTGTTTTTTATAAAAGTCCCGGCAGAGCCACCAATATCTGGCTCATAATGATAATCACCACCAGTGCAAATGGATATACCGTAGCATATGCCACCTGTGGGGCTCCGCTTTCTGTGAGGGATTCTGCCGAACTAAGCCCAGGTGTAGATGTCATACCACCTGTAATGGCTCCCATCAGCGTAAAGAAATTTATCTTCATCACATAGTAACCTATGGCTGTGGCTATAACCATAGGTATAATGGTGATAAGAGCACCTATTATAAATAGTTCTATGCCGTATGTCTGGAACACACTTATGATATTGCTGCCAGCACGTAAACCTACTGGTGTGAGGAACATAAGTAGCCCCAGTTGTCTTAATAGCGAATTGGATAGCGAGGGTATAGCCCATATGATAGGCCCTGTTTTACCCTTGTAGCTCAACAAGAGAGATGTGAGGAGTACTCCTCCTGTAAGTCCCAACGAAAAGTCCATACTACCCATAGGTATCGCCAACATACCTACCACCACTCCCAGTATTATGCCCAGTGATATAGGTAGGAATGATGTAGATGTGAGTTGTTTCATGGAGTCCCCCAGCAGGTCGCTTACACCCTTGACATTACCCTGTGAACTGGAAACCAGCACCTTGTCTCCATAGCGTAAACGGGTAGAAGGGTGTGGTGTTATATCTACTCCTGCACGACGTACACGTATGATGGTAGCACGGTATGTCTCCATCATATTCAACTCTATGATGCTTTTGCCTACTATTGCTTTATTGGTAGTGAGGTACCAACGCACCTCTATCTGCCCACTTCGAGGGATTTCAATATCACTGGGAGAGCCTATGAGCATCTTTACACGTTCCATAGCATCGGGGGTTCCTACGGCACGTATTACATCTCCCTCATACAGACGCACATCTGGCGAAGGGACCACCAGTGTTCCATCGGCTCTTAATACTCGTGATATATTGGCTTTGGTCATAAAACGTACCCTTAACTCGCCCAGTGTCTTGCCATATATATTGGCATTGCTCACAATGAAATTCTGCCCTATAAGAGGGGCGATGCTGGAATTGAGAGCTTCGCGGTATCGGCGGTCTTCTTCTGTGAGGTTTATACGGAATAGTTTATGGGCAACCTTTACAAACAGCACCACTCCTATCACACCAAATGGATATGCTATACCATAGCCTATGGACGCATCGGCAGCGTTTATGCCTTCTATGCCACTGGCGGCTTCTATGGCTGCTGCCAGACCCGGAGTAGAGGTAAGAGCTCCGTTCAGTAGGCCTACGCTTATCACAGAATCTATCCCCAGCAGGTATTCGGCACATAGTGTGGCTATGGCGGCTATAGATATGATGATGACAGTGAGTGTTATAAGTCGTTTGCCTTCGCGGCGGAAAGCCTCAAAAAACGAAGGCCCTGCCTGTATGCCTATCGTGTATATAAATAGTATAAGACCTATATTCTCTACTATGGCAGGCATAGAAAACGTCACTCCACAGGCGTCCATCGCCCAGCCAATAAATATCGCCACAAATATCACTGCCGATACATCAAAACTGAATCCTTTGATGGTGATATTGCCAGCTGCCATACCCAGTGCTATGACCAGAAATAGCACCAGATAGTCTTTAAGGGCTATCATAGAGAGAAAATCTTGAAAGAAAGTTTCCATAATATGTAAAGTTTGCATCGGGTTATTTACTCCGCAAAAGTACGATACATTTTCTATTATAAAGAGTGTTTTTGAGGCAAAAAATCCTCCCATAATATCAAAATTGTGCTACATTTGCATCTATACATATAAATCTATCATTGTCATATTTTAAGATGGAAGATATAATACTATCGGCTCACTCTCTTACCAAGGTCTATGGGGATTATAAGGCTCTGGATAATCTCACGGTGGATATTCCTCGTGGTAGTCTCTTTGGACTGCTAGGACCTAACGGTGCAGGTAAGACTACATTTATACGTCTTATAAACCAGATACTTATCCCTACATCTGGTCATATTACACTCAACGGTGCCCATATCACCCGCGAAGATATAACCCGCATAGGCTATATGCCCGAGGAACGCGGCCTGTATAAAAACCTCACGGTGATGGATCAGGCTATGTATCTGGCTCGTCTTAAAGGACTGCCAGCCCAGACGGCCAAAGAACGCATACGCAAATGGCTGTCCAAGTTTGAAATAGAGAATTGGGCGGGTAAAAAGATACAGGAACTATCCAAGGGTATGGCTCAAAAGGTGCAGTTTATAATCAATCTGCTCCACGAGCCAGAACTGATGATACTCGATGAACCATTCAGTGGTTTTGACCCTATCAATGCCGAACTCATACGTGCATCGATAGAAGAGATGTGTGCAGCAGGAACGACAGTCATATTCTCTACACACCGTATGGAATCGGTAGAGCAGATGTGTTCTCATATGCTCCTTATAAACAAAGGTCGTGGTATCCTGCAAGGCAAAATATCAGATATCAAGGAACGTTATAAGGAAGGTATCTATCGTGTGGAGATAGATGGAGAAAATATAGGCGAAGTGGAAAAATGGAGCGAATTTGTATCGTGGGAGGAGGCGAAGAGCACTGCTCGCAAGGCGGCACTTATGCGTATAGATGAGCAGAGTAATCCCAATGCACTGCTTTTGCGTCTATCTGCCGTGGGACAGATACGTTCATTTGCCGAAGTGATGCCGTCCATAAACGATATCTTTATAAAGGCTGTGGGAGAAAGTAACCCTTCACACAATGTCTAACCTTAATCTCATATAAAATGGCAAAAAGTAAAATAGGACTCATAATAGGACACGAATACCTGATACGTGTACGTAAAAAATCTTTTTGGTTGGTGGGAATACTTACTCCGCTGGCTATCGTGGCGGTGGGCGTTCTGATAGGATTTCTGTCTGTTGCCAACAGCAGCGAAGAGATACAAGTGGCAGTATATGATAACTCTTCACGCCTATCACAACGCATAGAGAGTGATGATAATATTTCTTTTATACCCATAGCAGCGAGTATGGAACTGGATTCTGCCAAAGCAATGGTGCGTAACTCTTCTGTAGATGCACTGCTGGTCGTACCCAGCGATACTACGGTGCAGTATGCTGTCATAGAAAAGGGAATGACGGTCTATTACAGCGAAAATGTACCTATGAGCGTGCAGGGAGAAATAACATCACAGGTAGAGAAAATAATACAGGACGCCAAGATAAAAAATCTGGGAATAGACCCAGAGACCCTCGCCAAGACACGTACAGATGTTACTATCACTATGGTGGATATAAGTGATAGTGGCCAGGAAAAAGAGGAGAGCGACCTGGTACAGACAGTCAAGATAGTACTGGCATTTGCACTATGTTTCTTGCTGTATATGTTTATGGTATTCAGTGGAAATATGGTGATGACATCTACCCTGGAAGAAAAGACCAATCGTATAGTAGAAGTTATAGTTTCATCGGTACGACCATTTGAGCTGATGGTGGGAAAAATCATATCTTCGGGACTGGTGGCTATGACACAGGTGATTATATGGGCGGTGATGCTTACAGGGCTTTCTATGGCGGGAGTGGCAGGTGTTGCAACTATGACAGCTGGTGATAAAATGACAGAACAGGCATTGGCTGCTGCTGCCGAAAATCCAGAAACTGCACAGATGGCACAGGCTATGGCTGCTTCTCAAAATCCAGATGCTGTGAGTGAAATGATGGAAATCATTACAGAACTATCACAGATAGATTTCTTGACGATAGGAATAGTGTCACTGGTGTTCTTCCTTTTGGGATATCTACTATATGCTTCGCTGTATGCGGCAGTGGGAGCAGCGGTAGATAGCCCTAATGACGCAGGACAGTTTGTACTGCCTCTTACCATACCTATCATCATAGCTCTTTACTGTGGTATGACCATCATAGACAATCCTCACGGGCCTGTGGCCTTCTGGCTGTCTATGATACCATTTACATCGCCCATAGTGATGATGGTACGTGTGCCGTTTGGTGTGCCAGTGTGGGAGATAGTGCTATCGGCGGTACTTCTATTGCTCACATTTATAATCTTTACCTGGATAGCAGCCAAAATATATCGTATAGGTCTGTTAATGTATGGTACCAAACCTACATACAAGGACCTGTGGAAGTGGATACGTCAAGCGTGATAAAATAACAATAAAACATATAAAAGAAATGAAAGTAGGAATCATAATGGGGTCTGATTCAGACCTTAAAATAATGGAGCAGGCTGCTGCTGTGCTTGAAGAACTGGGAGTAGAGGTAGAAATGGACGTGATGTCGGCACACCGCACGCCCGAAAAAGTCCTTGATTATTCTCGTAGTGCATACACACGTGGGGTGAAGGTTATCATAGCCGGAGCAGGAGGAGCTGCACATCTGGCAGGTGTGGTGGCAGCGGTAAGCCCTCTGCCAGTGATAGGTGTACCTATCAAATCTTCAAACTCAATAGACGGCTGGGATAGCGTACTGTCTATGCTACAGATGCCATCGGGAGTGCCAGTGGCAACAGTGGCACTGGACGGAGCTAAAAACGCAGGTATCCTGGCTGCACAGATGATAGCCACTGGCGACGAAGCTCTGCTGGGACGTATCATAGCATATAAGGAAGCTATGAAAGAAAAAGTAGAAAAGGCTTCACAGAAGGTACGTCGCGGTTATTGATAGTAAAAAAACGGTATATACACCGTTATAATAAAATTTTTCATTATTTTTGTCCCACTGGCAGTGTGTTCTGCCGGTGGGGTAATGTCCAATGTAGAAACATTTTTAAGGTATTGAAAATAGCATTTGTATTACGTTGCTCTCGTGAGCTGCTTTTTGTTCCTATCCGTATCTGATGTGAGGGGTATCACTCCCCTATGCTCACAGCATATTTTCACATCTCATACATTTGTTTAATCTATCCACAGTTTTTATAAAGGAATGAAAACAAACTACATAGACCTTATAGACCAGACTTTTTATTTCCCACAGGATGAGTTTGACCTGGACGGGGATTGTCTTACGTTTCACGGTATAGACCTTATGGGTCTTATAGAAAAGTACGGCACTCCATTGCGTCTTACGTATCTGCCTCGCATATCTCACAATATACAGCGAGCCAAAAAGATATTTGCCAAGGCGATGAAGAAAAATGGCTATAAAGGAACGTATAACTATTGTTATTGTACCAAAAGTTCGCATTTCAGCTTCATACTTCACGAAGCTCTTAAAAATGATATTCATATAGAGACTTCATCGGCATTTGATATACCTATTGTTGAAAAACTGATAGCAGATGGACGTCTGGCAAAAGACAGCTATATATTGTGCAATGGTTTTAAGCGTGGGGCATATATAGAGAATATAGCTCGTCTTATAAATACAGGCCACAAGAATACTATCCCTATCATAGACAATGAAGACGAGATAGACTATCTTTCTGATGCGATAGATGAACCATTTGAGATAGGAATACGTATAGCGT
>JAFYKQ010000093.1 GCA_017537565.1 Flavobacteriales bacterium | reverse complement strand
TGTTTGGGGATATTTTTCAAAAGAGGATTAAGTTCTATAATATTTTACTCTTCGTCTGTACGTATCCACGATACCATACAACCTGCCTTTATACCAGATTTCTCACAAGTACCTCCTGGCAATTCCAACACATATTGTGCTGGTGCAAGCGAAGGACGTGATGTCTCATCATGTGGCACAGCGTTATGTATGATGCTTACCACACGGCCATTTGAATTGATATAGATTATATCTAGCGGGATACGGGTATTTTTCATCCAGAAGGCTTGCATTTCTTCCTCGGGGAATATGAAAAGCATACCTTGGTTATATGCAAGAGAGTCACGATACATCAATCCTTGTGCTCTACGGCCTTCGTTATCGGCTATTTCTATATTTCCACTGTAAAGGATTCCTCCACCAGCATGTGCCTCACGCACAGTTACGACTCCCTGTGGACTGAAAGGGATATTTATATGTGTTACTTCGTCATTACTACTTTTTGAACGCATAGTATTCATCGTCATAAATGAATCTACCACATAACCACCCAAAAAGATAGCTATAAACCCAAATGCCACTATTTTAATCCACGTGGCTTTATTTGCGGCTCTTCTACGTTTGTTTCTATTACTCATTTTTTATTGTTTTTTGAAGGATAAACACGTTTTGAGGCTGTAAAGATAAGAAATAATCCGGCTATGATAAACGGTATAGATAGCATTTGTCCCATATTGAGTAGCATACCATCTTCAAATGCACTTTGATTTTCCTTAAAAAATTCTATGATGATACGCATACCAAAGAGCCACACCATAAATATACCGAATATAAGACCTTCGGCCTTGGCCCAGCCACGTTTATAAATATATACAAGCAATGCAAAAAGGGCAATATAAGCTCCTGCTTCATACAGCTGTGTAGGGTGACGTGGTATATTTTCGCCAAGTGCGCGGAATATAACACCATATGACGTACCGGTAGGCAGACCCACTATCTCGGAATTAAAGAAATTGCCCAGGCGTATAAACGCTCCTCCCAATGCCACTACTATCACCAGTCGGTCCATCAGCCACAGAAAATGGCGTTTGATACGGCGAGATAACAACCATACGGCCAGCGGAATACCTATCGCAGCACCGTGACTGGCCAATCCTTGATAGCCTGTAAACTTAAATGGTGACAGTTGAAATGGGAGTATCATCTCCAGTATATGGTCGCTGTAATAATCCCATTCGTAAAACAAGCAATGCCCCAGTCGTGAACCTATAAGCGTACCAAAGAAAACATATAGGAGCATCGTTCCTACTTCTTCTTCGCTCATAGAATCCCTACGTGCCATCTTGTTAAACAACCAAAGTCCTACGGCAAAGGCTGCCAACCACATAAGAGAATAATATCTAATGGTAATAAAACCTAAATCTATCCCCAACGGCGGGTTCCATACTATAGCCAGTGTAATCATATATGTCATTTTTACTATCGTAACAAATGTACGTCATAAAATACACTCTACCGAAAATTATAGCCTATTTTTTTGAAATGCTAACCATTTATTCCCTATCTTTACCCATCATAACAGATATCTCATTTATAAAGATATGAAAAGTTTATTGGAGAAAGAACTACGCCTTTTGGCACAAGAAATACTAGACATAAAAAACGACGAAGATTTATCTCTATGCCACGAAAAAGCACGTCTGCTTTATGAAAAACTCACGGTGATGATATACACTGGTCATCATTCATCTGGTGCAGATGTTTATGAAAAAGAGGATATTGATATAGTTGTTCCTTCTACAGATAGCATAGAAGAGGCTACCCCACTTTGCCAGGCAGATGAAGCAGAAGAGATAAAAGAAGAGGAAGCACCGTCTATTCCTCCTGTTATAGAAGAAGAAACGACAGTGGCAGAAACAGTAGAAGATACCCCTGCTGTTAAAGACAGCCCTACCACAGAAGAGATAAAAGAAGAGAGCAATGTGATGGAAGAGGTTGAACCTTTGAAAGAAGAAGGAAACCATATCGAGGAAGAAATACGCCATGCCGAGAAAAAGAAACAACGTAAAGCCTCCAAGAGTAGTGATATTTTCCAGCAGTCTTTATTTGACCAAGACCTTTTCTCGAGCCAGATAATAGGGTTTGACCCAGACGAAGACCTTTTTGAAAAGGCTTCTTCGGTAGAGAAAGTAGCAGCAGATGATGTGATAGCAGAAGAAACAGCCATAGAAGAGAGCGTCATCACAGAAGAAAAACCATATGAAATAGAAAAAGAAGATGTAGAAGAAGAGGCTCCTACACCAGAAGATTTGACAGAAGAAGACAATGATGACAGCACCGCTCGTCTTATAGATGAAATAATAGATAGTCCTATAAAGACAGATGCTGCTCCTGTTAATGAGAAAAAATCTTTCTTCTCGTTCCGCATAATGGAAGAAGACAGTGATGATGAGGAAGAGGACAAATCTACTCATACGGCAGATGACGACCTCATTGTTGAGGAAGAAACTATCATAGAAGAGAGCGTCATCACAGAAGAAAAACCAGATGTTGAAGAAAAGGAGGAGACGGCAGAAGAAAACATTATAGAGGATACGATAGAGGCCGGCGTTGAAGAGGAAGTCGCAATCGAGGAAGATACTATCCAAGAAAGCACTACAGACGACGTTATCGAGGTAGCAGAAGACATTGAAGAAGAAGAGGTGGTGATGGCTGAAACTGCCATAGAAGAGCCTATAGATGACCTTAAAGAAGATGTAGAAGAAACTACGCAAGAAGCTCCGATGACTATAAACGAAGCCTTGGCACAGAATAGTTCATCGTCTGGAAAAATATCTGTCAATGAGATGTTGGCTACCAAAAACATAGCCATATCTCTTAATGACCGTCTGGCGTTCATAAACAATCTATTTGACGGAGAGGTAGAGGATTTTGAAAATACTATACGTTATATCTTCTCACAGAAAGAAGTAGATGTAGTGATAGAATACATCACAGAAATCATCAAACCCTACTACAACAACTGGATAGAAAAAGAAGAATACGAAAAACGTTTTATGGAGATTATCCTTAAATACTTTGCCTAAATGACGGTAAGATACCCCCAAAAAGCGGCGCCCTTGGGCGCCGCTTTTTGGGGGTATTTTACACATTATTCTTCCAGTAAGCGTACCATATACATCTCTTCAAATGCTTTATCTACACGCTCTACCATAGAAAGCCTCACCGAAAAATGCAAACGACAACGCCCCGTAAAATCCTGCAACCTAATCCTAAGGTCATAATCTTTCATCACACGCATAACGGCACTCATCTGTGGATAATCAAACTCGGCAATAAAATCACGCTCCACTATACACTCACGTCTAGAGACCTCATCTAGAGCCATCATTGCCGTGTTTTTATAAGCATTTATAAGCCCCGAAGTTCCTAACAGTATCCCGCCGAAATATCTCACCACCACGACCAATACGTCTGTAAGCCCACTTGATAGTATCTGGTTATATATAGGCACCCCTGCTGTTCCAGATGGTTCTCCATCATCGTTGGCACGGTAGGAGACTTTATCGTGTCCCATCTTCCAGGCATAACAATGATGACGGGCACTGTAATGTTCTGTTTTGAGAGCCTGCACCAATGTCTTAACATCATCTTCACTCTCTATGTGATACACATAGCCATAAAACTTACTGCCCTTGTCCTTAAAAAGAACAGGTTCATCTAGCGGAGCATCTAC
>JAFYKQ010000001.1 GCA_017537565.1 Flavobacteriales bacterium | reverse complement strand
CTATTATAAAAGATAGCACAATGGTAAAGCACATAAATAGTTTTCTTGTATTCATAATGGCATGATTTAAGTTAAACATATGACTCTACAAATATATATAAATTCTTCATTTTCTTATAGTCACACATATATTTTTTACAAATAAATAGCCCCACAGTTCAAAAGAAGATAAAAAATTCCACTACATTTGTATAACGATAAAGACATAATGAACAATGGAAGAAATGGTAGATATCTATGATGCTGATGGGAATAAAACCAGCATCATAAACAGTAAACTCAACGCACATAAAGAAGGTCTATGGCACATTAGTGCCCACGTATGGATATACCGCCCAGATGGTCATATCCTCTTACAGAAAAGAGCTGCACATAAAGAGACTTTTCCCTCTATGTGGGACATATCGGTAGCGGGACACATAGATGCTGGCGAAAGTCCATTGGAAGGAGCATTGCGTGAGATAAGAGAAGAGATAGGCATATGTGTAGATGAAAAGGATTTGGAATATGCCTACACCATACGTATGGAATACCCCTACCCTGCTCGCGGCTGGATTAACCGCGAACACTGCTATGTGTATCTTATGTGTGTAGATTTTGATGCAGATGCTCTCACTCTGCAAGAGGAAGAAGTCGAGGACGCACGCTTTTTTACACTAGACGAGTTCAAAAGTATGACTCACGCCGACCGTGGTATGCTAGTCCCTCACGAGGACTACTACGAACACATAATAGATACAATTGTTAAAAAGATATCATAATTTTATATCATATTTATGATGTCGTTAATAATAAATCTTACTACCAAAAACTATCTTTGCGTTTAACTAATATGCCTTATCATATATGAAATCCAAAACACGTAATATATACATAGCGATAATAGCACTTATGGTCATATCCCTTACAGGTCTTGTGGGGATACAGGTGTATTGGATACGGTCATTGATAGTAGAGAGGACGGTAGAATTTGAGGGTAACATTCGCCGTTCTATGTTTATGATTTCCCGCCAAGTAGAGGCCGAAGAGATGGAACAACTTATATCTCGTTATTCGGGATTTAACACAGACGCTCTACCCAAGATTAAAAAAGACGTGAATTTCACATATATGAACAGCAACCCTTCCACAGGGGAATCTATCTCTCTCATACAGAGCCTCTACAAGGAAGAAACTATCACCATACCGCTCAACGAACGTGGTATGCACGATTCGCTGCGTATACGTAATTTCACCGAATACCAAAAAGTTCTCAAAGGACTGGGTAACAAAGAAATGGGAGATGCCAATACCAGTTATTCCATAGCCTATGGAGCTCCAGACCCAAATATGGTTGTAAACCACGTCCATACCCAGCTGAGTCTTATAGGAGAGCAACAATCCCTCCTACAACGCATAAAACCCGAAAAACTCATCAATATCATAGACCACGTACTACACGAGAACAACATTAACACACCATACCAATACGCAATACTCACCAACGGAGAGTTATCGTCTATACACTCATCACATATAGACTCTACTCTTACGGCATATTCGGGTAGATTATTTGTATCGTCAGACGGTATGGCTCGTTATGAACTGGTATTGCGTTTTCCTAATGAGATGGGATTTGTATTAAAGAGTCTTATCCCTATGATAAGTGCTACTATACTCTTTATACTTATCATCATAGTTGCCTTTGCTCTTTCTATCTATTACATTATTCATCAGAAGAAATTGGCAGACATGAAGAACGACTTTATAAACAATATGACCCACGAATTCAAAACGCCAATAGCAACGATATCCATCGCGGTAGATGCACTGCGTAGCTCTCGCGTAAGAGAATCAGAAGAAAAGACAGAACATTTCCTGGGCGTTATAAAGGAAGAAAATCGACGTATGCTCACACAGGTAGAAAGCGTGTTGCGTATAGCTCGTCTGGAACGTGGACAACTGGACATGAAACGCGAAGAAACAGACCTCAATAGTCTTCTGGAAGAGGCATTGGAACACATAGCACTCATAGTAGATGACCGTGAGGGAGAAATAGAAGACAATTATGATGCCGACATAAGCACGGCTTGTGTGGATAGAATGCACGTTATGAATGTCTTTCTCAATCTGCTGGACAATGCCAATAAGTACTCTCCCGAAAAACCTCATATAGAGGTACGTTCTTATAACCCTACTTCAAACCTATGGGCGGTAGATGTCAAGGACCACGGTATAGGTATGAGTCATAGCGAGGTCAAAAAGATATTTGAAAACTTTTACCGTATCCCTACAGGAGATATTCACAATATCAAGGGCCACGGGCTTGGATTGGCATATAGCAAGAAAATAATAGAGATGCACGGTGGTAGTATAAGCGTGGTAAGTTCATCTGGAAAAGGAAGTACATTTACCATAAAAATACCTCTTGGCAGTAAAGAAGAAAATAACTAAATTTACGACATATATTAAATCAACATTATACGATGGATAAAATACATCTTTTGCTGGTAGAAGACGACACAAACTTTGGTTCTGTGCTTAAAGATTTCCTCACGTTTAACGACTATGAGGTGACTCACGCTGTGGACGGTGAAGACGGTTGGAAAAAGTTCAATGCTGGTCGTTATGACCTATGCATACTAGATGTGATGATGCCAAAAAAAGACGGTTTCACTCTAGCCAAAGAAATACGTGCGGTTAACAAACAGGTCCCTATCATATTCCTCACTGCCAAAAGCATGAAGGCCGATGTTTTACGCGGTTATCAGGTAGGAGCAGACGACTATTTAAATAAACCTTTTGATAGCGAAGTGTTGCTTTATAAGATTAAAGCCATCACAGAACGCGGTGCATCAGATGCGACAGAATCAAACGAAGAATCACAGACTATGTTTGAAATAGGTTCTTTTACATTTGATTCAAAACTACGCACACTATCCAATGGGGACGAAGAATATAAACTTTCCCCCAAAGAAAATGCACTGCTAAAACTTCTATGCCAACACATAGGAGACCTTATGCCTCGTGAATTGGCATTGGTACGTATATGGAAAGACGATAACTATTTTACGGCTCGCTCTATGGACGTTTATATCGTAAAATTACGCAAATACCTTAAAAGCGACCCTAAAGTATCTATAAGCAATATACACGGTGAAGGTTTCCGCCTTATCATAGAAGAATAAGACATAAATGTTATCTAGAAAAAATATAATTATAGCGACGATTGCGATACTCATAACGGGTATCGCTATCCTCTTTTTATGTACAGGGAACGATGATGTAGTGATAGATAAGGCGCAGGTGACCAATGATACTATCGTTGTTAAAGACACAGTAAAAAAATACGGCCTACCGATAGAAGAATTTGATATCGCGTATGACACTGTACGTCGAGGACAGACCGTTGCCGAGATTTTTATGAAATTGGGCTTTTCTGCCCGCCAGATATACGAATTTACACAATGTCCAGATAGCATATTTAATGAACGTAGGATACGTGTAGGTAATGCTTATGCCCTGCTATCAAGTTTGGATAGCACACATACGCCACAGTACTTTATATATGAAGTAAGTCCCAAAGAATACGTGAAATTTGACTTTACAGATAGCGTATATAAAGCCTCTCGTGAGGAAAATCCATCACACTGGCAAGAGATGGCGGTAGCAGGGACTATCACATCTTCTCTATGGGTTACGATGCAGGAAAAAGGGGCATCACCTCTTTTGGCGGTAGAACTGTCACATATATTTGGTTGGACGGTAGATTTCTTTGGAGTGCAGGCGGGAGATAGTTTCCGCGTGCTTTATGAACAGGAATTTATAGGCGACACTCCTATCAATAACCAGCGAATAATAGCCGCTTCATTTACTGCTTCGAGTAAGACATTCTATGCCATACCTTACACACAGGACGGCGAAGAGCTATATTACAACATAGACGGAAATAGTCTGGAAGGCGCTTTTCTAAAAGCTCCATTGGATTATTATCGCATATCTTCTCGTTTCTCAAATAGCAGATTCCACCCTGTACTTAAACGCTATCGTGCCCATCACGGTGTGGACTATGCTGCACCAAAGGGGACTCCGGTATATGCCATAGGTAGCGGTAAAGTCATTGCCAAAGCATACCAAGCAGGCGGAGGAGGCAATTATGTAAAAATACGCCACAACAGCGTGTATGTAACTACATATATGCACCTTTCGGGTTTTGCCAAAGGGCTTAAAGTAGGAGATTACGTAAAACAAAAACAAGTGATAGGTTATGTAGGTTCTACGGGGCTTTCTACAGGGCCACATCTGGACTTCCGTGTACACGAAAATGGCAAACCTATCAATCCGCTTACTATTAAATCACAACCAAAAAAACCTATAAGCGAAGCAAATAAAGAAGATTTTGGCAGGGTGAGTGATTCACTGGTAAAACGACTGGAAACAATAGAGATGTAAAGAAATTTATATCCGTCAGCCGCAATAGCTCAGTCGGTAGAGCAACGCATTCGTAATGCGTAGGTCGTGGGTTCGAGTCCCATTCGCGGCTCAAAACAAACAAGGCTCGCCGCAGGGAAGCCCTGCCGCTGGTTTTAAAATAAAAAGGCTCGCCGCAGGCGAGCCTTTTTATTTTAATTACTTCTTCTTCTGTTGTTTCTTGTACTCTTTCTCGGTAACCGTATTACCCTCTTCATCTACGACTTTCTTCTCTTTCTGGGAGG
>JAFYKQ010000092.1 GCA_017537565.1 Flavobacteriales bacterium | reverse complement strand
GTATATTCATACTCTACCCAGAATGTAGTAGTCTCTCCCGCAACGGCAGGTTTTGCCATATAGGCGCTCTTGTGTGCGTAGCTTTCTTCTGGAGCTATGATGCAAGAGTCTGATGTTGCCAGAAGTTTAAAATCTGTCTGGCGAGGGAAATCTGTACGAGGAAGTGGTATCCAGGCACGTAGTGTATCGCCAGGGGTAGTCATATCTGGTTTTACTTTTATAGTAAAACGAGCACGCATACGTTTGGGAACGGTAGGTTCACCAGTAGGTGTTTTAAGGATTTCTGGTAGATTTATATTAAGAACAGAATCCAGCGGACGGTCTCCGTCATCGCCAGGGTAGTAAATCTTTGTAGCAGTGGTGTCCACGCGGAATACATTAGGAGCACAGTTGCGGAAGTAAAGAGTGTCTCCATCTATAACGCGGTATTCCATCACGCCATTGAGATGCCAAGCAGCTACTATGCTATCTGTAACATTTGGATAGCGTTCTTTTACATATTTCAGCACTTCGTCTTTTGTCTTTCGAAAGTCGTAGCGTATCTTGTCCAGTGAGTCCTTGATGAAGATATAGCGGTAGTTTTTCTCTATATCATCACCGTTTACAGCTATCACGCTGTCTATGACCGATGCAGCCTTGGTGTATTCTCCTGCCGTGTGGAGTTCTTTTATTATTTGGTCTGTGGTCTTGACCTGTGCGCAAGCAGCAAATAGTAGTGCCACAGCAAAAAGCGAAAGTATATACTTTTTCATATAGTATGTATTTTGGTTATTGTCTTTTTATGGAAAAAAAGGCGTATGAAACCTGTATATGTAACACACGCCTTTTACTATTATGAAAACAAAAATTTTATTTACGTTTAACAGCACCTACACCAGGAAGGTCTGTAAGAGTGATTTTACCGTTCACTATCTTCATGCCTTCAAATGGGTCGTTGTTGATAAGCAGGTTACCGTCCAAGTCTGCCCAGTCTACTGCTGGAGAAAGCTGTGCAGCAGCACTTATCGCTACCGATGTCTCACCACTCATACAGCCCAACATCACTTTCATACCCAATGCACGTGCCAATTCCAACATCTTGTGTCCTTCACGAAGACCTGTACATTTCATCAGTTTAATGTTGATACCAGTAAATACACCCTGCATCTTTTTAACGTCAGACAGACGCTGTATAGATTCGTCGGCAACTGTTGGCAGTGGGCTACGTTCTGTAATCCAAGCCATATCGTCCAGGTTATATTTACCTATAGGCTGCTCTACAAATATGAATCCGTTTTCTTTACACCAGTGAATCATATCCAGAGCATAGCTTTTATCTTTCCAGCCTTGGTTGGCGTCTACACATAGAGGTTTGGTAGGTTCTACCGAACGTATAGCTTCAACCAATTTTTTATCGTCCTCGCTACCCAATTTTACCTTGATGATGCTATATGGGGCAGCTTCGATAGTTTTCTGACGTACTACTTCGGGAGTGTCTATACCTATCGTGTAAGATGTAGTAGGAGCCTTTGATGCAGTGTATCCCCATATATCACACCAGCGTGCGCCTAGTAGTTTACCTACCAAATCGTGCAGAGCGATGTCTATCGATGCTTTGGCAGCAAAGTTATATGCCGTAATACCGTCTATGTATGTAAGTATATCGTCCAGTTCAAATGGAGAAGAGAACTGGTCTAGGTTAACCTTTTTAAGGAATTCTATAACAGAAGCCTGTGTTTCTCCCAGATATGGAGGCATAGCAGCTTCACCATAACCTACCACGCCATCATATTCTATTTCTACCAGGATAAGTGGAGTACCAGTACGCATATTGCCCGATACACCAAATGGGTGAATGAATTTTGCATCATAAGGTTTATAACGCAATGTCATTTTTTTGTTCACCCCACCACGAGATATAGAAACAGATTTTTTATCATTTGAGGCAAAAGCATCTGATGCTCCACCTGCCAGTATTCCTGCCGATGTCATAATAACTGCTTTTTTAAGGAAATCACGTCTATTTTGGTCCATTGTTTTATAGTTTTAATGTTTATTATTTCTGTATGTTGTAAAGTGGATTTTTTTCTACCGATGTTACACCCTTGCCTTGGTCTTCTGTACCTATGATACGTGTAGCACGTACAAATATGTTAACATAGTACTGTGAATAACGAGGGTGGTTCTTGTTAAATGAATCAAATTTTACACGGCCAGACTCGTGTATGAAAAGACCATCGCCCACATAGATACCCACGTGTGTTACACGTTCACGAGATGTGGCCGTTGCCTTGCGTCCCCAGAACACTAGGTCTCCAGGTTGTAGGCGGTCATACTGTGTAGCTATGTCTGTTATTTCTATGTTTTGACCTGTAAGACACTGCTGTGAAGCGTCGCGAGCCAATATAAGACCATTTAGCAAGTATGTAGTCTTGGCAAAACCGCTACAATCCAACATCTTGGCCGATGTGCCTGCCCACTGGTAAGGAACACCTATGAAACGATATGCTGTCTTGATGATAGCTTCCTGTGTAGGACGTGTGTTTTTTGCCCAAGAGGCAAAATCTACAACTTTATCTTTTTCTACATATCCTTCACGACCATCTGCCAGTGCTACTTTTACCCATTTGCCTTTTACAGAAAGTTGTTTCATAACGTTTCCAGCCACAAGGTCACACACGCGTTGTGATGTAGATTTTGCTTCGCTGTATAACCAGCCATAGTCTGGTGTGAACATCACCTTTTGAGAAGAGATATATGCATTGAAGTCTTCTTTTGTCATAGGGGTAAAACTGCTGGAAGGTATCCAAGCTATATAGCCTTCGGG
>JAFYKQ010000091.1 GCA_017537565.1 Flavobacteriales bacterium | reverse complement strand
GTTTTTATTCAGCCACTTGTCTGCATAATCCACCTTTTCTTTTTTTACCTTAAGTAACTCTGTCAAAAAACTTGTATCACAAGATTTTACACTATGAGATAACTGCCCATAAGTGTCTGGCCATACATACTCATTAACGTGCAGGTGAGCAGTGAGGGTAGAAGACGATAGAAAAGATTTGATTTTTTTGGAGACTATCATACCACCTATGCTTATAAGGAAGTCTGGTTTAAGCTCCTGCTCCTCATCAACAGTAAGAGGAACTATCACTCGGTCTATGTTTTCTATAAAACATCCACTATGAAGATTTGATATATTCTCACACAACGTTATAACACCTATCTCTTCATATAACACTTTAAGTATTTCTTCCAGTTTTTCATCTCTATGATGCGCCCCACATATAACCATAGGACGGCGAGCTTTCTGCCATTTATCCAACACATCATCATTTATCACCACATCTTCATCACACACATCATCGTCACCACTGAAAGAAAAATCCACAGCGTCACTTGTGGTATTATAAAGAGGTTCGGCAAATGGGACATTTATATGAACTGGTGATGAGCTATTTATCGCCACACCAATAGCTCGCTCACATTCCCTCACATTATAAACCACACCTTCCATGCCTTCACGTAATGTAGTACTATAAGAACAATGAGCCTCCATCACACCCCCCTGACGAATAGTCTGTCCCATACCTTTATCTATCATCGATGCTGGACGGTCTGCCGATATGACTATAAGCGGCACACTAGAATAATAAGCTTCGGCCACGGCAGGGTAGTAGTTGAGTACAGCACTACCAGACGTACACATCACAGCCACAGGAACACCATCTTCCTTAGCCATACCCATTGCAAAAAACGCTGCCGAACGCTCATCTATAACACTATAACACTCAAAATAATCGTCCTGTGTTACAGAAATTACCAACGGCGCATTACGAGACCCCGAGGATATCACTACACGTTTTATCCCGTAATGTTTAAGCGTCGCCACCACAACCTGCCCTTGATGATGGGTAGAGTATATCATTTTTTCTTTATTCATAGGTAATGTGTGTTAATCATCAGCTAAAGCCAGTGCAAAAGTACGGTAAACATCTTAATTTTTTACTAATTTGAGCCATTGTATCCAAAATATAAGAGCAAGAACGATGCTGTTTTCTTTTTATTGACTATTTTTGCATTTAAAATGAACTGAAAACAACACATTATTTCATAAATGAAAAACATATTTATAACGTGTCTATGTATCCTGGCTTCGAGTAGCATTTATGCACAGGAATTCATCATAGACTCTTCCAAGACAAAAAAAAGTCAAGAAATTGAAATAGAAGACACTGTGGTTACACCCACAGACAGTCGCTACCTATTTAAGGTAGAAAAAGAAATGAAAGACTATGGCGAACTGGGCCGCACACAAATCATCACCCGTGAAGATATAGATAACGCTCCGGTACAGACACTATCGGGAGTGCTATCACGAGCAAAAGGTATAGAAATAGCTTCAAAAGGCCCTATGGGCAGCATGAACGAGGTTGTGATGGGTAGCGGAAACTCATCAAACAGTGTAGCTGTGTTTATAGACGGCAAACGCATAAACAGCATGCTTTACAGCATTTATACACTGGATAACGTTCCTGTTTCACTGGAAATGATAGAGAGAATAGAGATAGTGGAAGGAGGCGACTCAAACAGATTTGGCGAATTTGCAGTGAATGGTGTCATCAATATCATCACTCGCAAGGCTTCTTCTCTGGCAGCATCGGGAGCTAGTGTGGCAGCCGAAGGAGGATTGCTTAACTCTTATGGAGCATCTGTTACAGGAGGATATGACGGCCGCAAGGCAGAGGTAGTGTTTAACGCTACGGCAAATAGCAGCAAAGAGGACGACATCAAAAGCGAACACTCCAATGCAAAAGCATATCTAGCATCGGTTTACACACCTTGGAAGTGGGTGAGAGTAGAGGCTGCCGCATCTTTTGTATACAACAACTATCAGGCTCCTATGTTACTACGTCAAGTAAAAGACGTTGACAACCCAGAGATGATGAACACATACAACCTACGCGGAGACCTAGACCTTATATTCCCAGTAGGTTCACGTATGGACTTGTACGCCAAATACTCTTACGCAAACTTCAAACAACAGTTTGACCCTGAAAATATGCGTAACACTCCGCTAGATTCTCCATACGCAGAATACTATCTAGACAAAGTGGATTACACACACGTCGCTCAGCAGACACTGACATTTGGTGGTCAGTACCGCAATAAGATGATAGATGTGTTCTTTGGCATAGACTACAATTCTGCCTTTATGGAAAGTAGCGAACTTTACGGCGACCTGATGAGTCACTGGAAACCTGTACCAGGAAAACCATACAATTTCTACCAAAGACAGGGATCACGCGACTCATGGCGCGCACATTTTGATATGTCGCTTAAATTCAAGAGATGGTACGTCAATTCAGGTATAAGCATGGGTTCGAGCCCAGAATATGACGGAATGAAGTTTATGTACGGAGGAGAATTGGGCGTGATAATAACAAATCAACTAAGAATATTCGGTGGATATGACCGCTCATTCAAAGACGGTGTTTTCCACGAACTATATATATGGAATGATACAGAACATGGTGGCGACGCCCTAGATACAGAGATTGTTTCAGCTTGGTTTGGAGGACTTAAGTACCGCAACAAATTCTCTCAGTTATATGTTTCTGCTTACACACAATCACACTTTGAACCTATCGTAAAGCAATACCACCACAACTCGACAGAGAATTACTACTTGTATTCAAACTATTATGCAGATAGAGTAGGTAGCTATGGTGTATCTGCCAAATACTCTATGAATGTAGACAAACTCACCAACGGAAAACTACCTATCAAGGATTTGTTTGTTTCTGGTGCATATAACAACGAAAACCTTAAAGACACTTCAGAGTTTATGACCAATACATACCTTAAATACAAGGCAGAATTGGGAATGAGCATAGAACCTATCAAGAACGTAAAAATAGACCTTAATTTCAAGGGCATTAAATACTACGGAGAATATGTAGCAATAGACCCTATGGGCTTTACAGACACTCTTTCTTACGACTGGAGCAAGATACTTGATGCTCGCATAAGTTATAGCCCTTCAAATGATAGATTTAATGTTTATGTACAGGGTACAAACCTACTTAATGAGAAGTATTATGAAGCTTCACGCATACGTATGCCATCGGCCTGTGTACTAGCAGGAATAAAATACAACCTTGTTATACAGCGTAAGAAACGCAAATAAAACCATATAATAGAATAGTGGACACGAGCCTCCCGCAAGGGAAGCTCGTTTTTTTTTCACTTTCCATAATCCACACACAAAACAAAACAATACACCAAACCACCATATAATCATTGCCAACAAAGGCCATTAAGAGCAACTTTTCATTCAAGCCATCTCCAGCATACGACACAGGACAAACAACAGAATAACATCTCAATCTTTAACACACATACAAAATCCAGCGTTCTCAACACAGTCTCCCGCACAAGTGGATAAACACAACACAAACACAGAACACACAGCTAAACGCCACAACAAATCAATCACAACAAGCACATTATAATAACACTTATCACAACCCATAGAGTAGTCCCTAAAATTCTATTTTACATAATATAAATTATGTTCAAACGTTATATATAGAATGCAGGTTGTTTAATTACGTCCTGCGTCTATATTTAATCCATCAACCAACAGACGATATCCTATTATCAAACCCTACTTTCACACGACAAGCAAACCTCCCTAAAATATCCAACGGAAAAACAAAGCACAACCACACAAAAAACACAAGCATAGTTATTAACATTTATTTGCACGCTCATTATACATCGCCAGCAAATAAGACGAATAAACAGAAATTACAGCATTACAATTTACAGAAGAAATAGAGTTAGAAATGTACACAAAAAAAATCTCACTTTCTACAAAAAGACAACAAATTACATTTGTAATATCACCATTACGTTTACATCATTCTAAACATTTAAAAATCTCCCCCGCCATCATTTACACAAATGTTTCATAAATATAACCACAGCCAAGAATTATGGCATTTCATTCTACAAAATCACATAAATCGCTGAAACCCACCTATTTTAGCATCATTAAAATAATGTTACACTTTAAGATATTTTATTGAGGATTTACAAAAGTTACATCGTATTTACACAATTAAAATTTACATTTACATCTGTTTTGTTACATTTGTATTTTGTTTTTGTTCTAAAAGTGATTACATTTGTGCTTATTAAATAACACATTTGTTACACCTCATTTCTATGGACACTACATCTCTTAACGACCGTATTTTAACATTCATAAACAGCCTGTCTATAAGTCACGCTACATTTGCAGACGAGATAGGTGTTCAACGTTCAGCTATCGCTCACATTGCAAAAGGACGCAATCGTCCTTCGCTGGAGATGGTTACTAAAATTACAGACCGCTACCCAGAAATAAACGTCATGTGGCTACTGAAAGGCACGGGAAGTATGATGAACAACACCCCAAACGTCATATCCCTACAACAAAGACAGGTTATACCCTCCTCTCCTGTTATAGATGATTCGCTTAAACATACTCTTTTTGCCCAGGAAGAGGAAAAGAACACATCTGCCCAAAAGAACGATGATGAAAGCTTTTCTACATCACAAGTTAAAGAACCTACCGTAGAGATAAAAAGCTCCCATAGGAGCTATTCTGTAAACGATTTTGATGAGGAAGACGAATCACAGACATCTGCCGTACAACCTACGCCGCCACCTGTAAAAGAATCTCACAGCGCAGAAAACCTCATTCCCGCTACTGTAATGAAAAAAGAAAAAAAGATAAGTCGTATAGTAGTCTTCTATGATGACAATTCATATGAAGAGTTTGCAAAATAGAAAAAGCGGGAGAAAACCTCCCGCTTTTTCTATATACATGAAAATCTTTTATACGTGCACTACTCTACGTTTTACTCCGTATAAATGTTAATTATTTTTCACTAATCTAAGGCGTATCTTTCAGCCTTGCGGCGTTCACCTTCGTTGAGGATTATCTTACGTAAACGCAGACAGTGTGGTGTTACTTCTACATACTCGTCCTTCTGTATGTATTCCAACGCTTCCTCCAGTGAGAATTTGACAGCAGGTGCTATCTTTGCTTTTTCATCTGCTCCCGAAGAACGCATATTTGACATCTTTTTCTCCTTTGTTACATTTACCGTGATGTCTCCGCTACGCGTACTCTCGCCCACTATCTGTCCTTCATAGATTTCTTCTCCAGGGTCAACAAAGAACGTTCCTCTGTCTTGTAGCTTATCCAATGCATATGGTATAGCCTTACCATTATCCATCGATATAAGCGAACCATTCTGGCGACTAGGGATAGCACCCTTAAATGACTCAAATGCACGGAAACGGTGAGACATTATCGCTTCACCGGCCGTAGCTGTCAATATCTGATTCCTCAAACCTATAATACCACGAGAAGGTATATCAAATTTACACAACATACGGTCTCCCTTTGGTTCCATAGATGTCATCGTACCTTTACGCAACGTAACGAGTTCCACAGCACGTCCTGAAAGGTCTGACGGTACATCGATAGACAGTTCTTCCACCGGCTCACACTTTTCTCCATCTATCTCCTTTATTATAACCTGTGGTTGCCCTATCTGCACTTCATATCCTTCACGACGCATCGTTTCTATAAGCACCGAAAGATGCAGCACACCACGACCATATACTATGAACTTATCGGCTGTAGAACCTTGCTCCATTCTCATAGCCAGATTCTTTTCCAATTCCTTTTCAAGACGTTCGCGTATGTGTCGTGAAGTAACGTATTTACCGTCCTTACCAAAGAAAGGTGAGTCATTGATTGTAAACAACATACTCATCGTTGGTTCATCTATTGCAATAGATGGTAGAGCCTCTGGATTTTCAAAATCGGCTATCGTATCACCTATCTCAAATCCTTCTATACCCGATATCGCACATATATCTCCAGCTACCGCTTCCTTTACCTTAACCTTACCTAACCCATCAAACGTATAAAGCTCCTTGATACGAGAACGTATCACACTACCATCTCTCTTCATCAGGTTTACGTTCATACCTTCGGCCATAGTACCCCTCGTCAATCGTCCTATCGCTATACGGCCCGTATAGTTTGAAAAGTCTATCGATGTAATGAGCATCTGTGTATTACCCTCTGGTATCTCTATCGGTTTTACATTCTCCAACACCATATCCAGAAGAGCATACATATCCTGCGTGGGTTTGCGATAATCCCTAGACATCCATCCTTGTTTTGCCGAACCAAATATCACAGGAAAATCCAACTGTTCGTCATCTGCTCCCATATTCATCATAAGGTCAAACACCTGCTCGTGCACCAAGTCTGGTGTGCAGTTTTCCTTGTCAACCTTATTTATCACCACTATCGGTTTAAGTTTCATATCCAGTGCCTTCTGCAACACAAAACGAGTCTGTGGCATAGGCCCCTCAAATGCGTCCACCAGCAGCAACACACCATCGGCCATATTGAGCACCCTTTCCACTTCCCCACCGAAATCGGCGTGCCCCGGTGTGTCTATAATGTTTATCTTGGTGTCTTTATAACGCACCGAAACGTTTTTGGACGTAATGGTTATACCACGTTCTCTCTCCAAGTCATTGTTATCCAATATCAATTCTCCCTGATTCTGATTCTCACGGAAGAGTTTGCACGCATACAACAATTTGTCCACCAGTGTAGTCTTACCGTGGTCAACGTGTGCTATGATAGCTATGTTGCGTATATCGTTCTGCATATCTTTTATTTTTTAAGCAAAGGGCATAAAATACACATCTTACCACCCCTTGCTATACATTTTTTTCAATCAAAAAAGCAAGACCGAAACAGAGTTTCGGTCTTGCGATATTATCACAATATTATTTCATACGACGAGCTCGGCGGTTCTGTTCGGCTTGTGCCTCCTTCATCATCTCGTCCATCTTTCTCTGCCATTTGGAAGGACCTTTTGCCTTGGCGTTTGCACGGTTTTTCTCCAATGTAGCCAATACCTTTTCATCACTCACAAAGAATTTTTTAACAGCCCACATCTGGACTATAGATATAAGTGAGAAAAGTGCATAGTAATATGACAATCCAGATGCCGCTGTGTTAAACCAGAATATCATCATCACTGGCATCAAGTAAAGGATAAACTTCATATTTGGCATACCAGGCTGTGTCTGTTGGTTCATATCGGCACTAGACGTTCTCACCGAAAGGAACATAGTCACCGCCATAAGCAAGGCAAATAGACTCACATTTGAACCAAATCCAGGGATATTAAACGGAAGGTCAAGAATAGAGTCATAAGCCGAAAGGTCTTCTGCCCACAAGAATGACTCTCCACGCAATTCTATCGCTGCTGGGAAGAAACGGTACATCGCTATCAATATAGGCATCTGAAGTAGTGCTGGAAGACAACCAGCCAAAGGATTAACACCAGCCTGTGAATAAAGATTCATTATCTCTTGTTGCTTTTTGGCTGGGTCTGCATCTTTAAATTTCTCATTTATGGCCTGCATTTCTGGCTTCAATAGACGCATTTTGGCTTGGGACTTGTAGCTCGAATATGTAAAGAACGTCAAGACGCCTTTCATAACCACCGTCATTATAAGTATCACCAGCCACATACTCAATGCCCAATGATGATACAGCAAGTCAAACATAGGTATTATCACCCAGCGGTTTATCCAGCGGAATATCGCCCAACCCAATGGCAATATCTCGTCCAAATTATGACCATAAGAGTCCAGCGTGTGGAATGCATTAGGACCAAAATAAAGCTGCATAGGAACATTGAAATCTCCATTCTGTACAGGCAACTGAACATTGGCCGTAAATGCTTTGGTGTACAGACTGTCTTCTTCATATACATCTCTAGATGTCACAGTAGCCTTGTTCTGCGAGTCTGTAAGCAGAATAGTCGAGAAGAAAGATTGCTTAAATGCCAACCAAGTAAGGTCTTCAACCGTGTCATCATCACTGCCTGCCATCGCCAGGTCATCAACCTTGCATTTTGCTCCCGTAGCAAATGTAAGATTGGTATAATTGTTCTCATATTTTATACCCTTTTCTGTATGGAAAGCCTTGAATTTCCAGTCCAGAACAGGCTGTTGAGCATTTTTAAGAATATCTCCCAGACCGTGTGACGCCACATCAAATCCCAACATATATTCGTCATCACGCAACGTATAACGATACTCCAAATAATCATCTGCCGATACCTTTGCACGCATCGACAACACCTTTCCGCCTTCTTTCATCACTGGCTCAAAGAAAAGGTCGCGGGTATCATACATACGGCCATCTACCGTATAGAACGTCATATTGAAATCGGCATTGCCGTCCTTGATAAGATACAGCGGAGTCTTGTCATACGTCTTGTAGCCTTTCAATTCTACTTCCACAGGCATACCACCTTTGGACGACACTACTACACGCAACGTGTCGTTTTCCAGCGTAGTAAGTGTATTTTCCTGTGCATAAGGTTGCATCGCACCGTATGCAAAATCTCCATATCTTTTAAGAAGTACAGCCGGTATTTCACTCGCCGTGCTATCTGCCGTAACGCTATCCAAAATCGAAGCAATAAGAGCCTCTTCTTCTACCGATTTGCGTTCCATTTCACGAGCAGCTTCCTCGGCCGCCACTTGTTCTTCCTGTGCTACTCTAGCAGCATCTATCTCTTCTTGCGAAGGAGCCGTGTACCAAAAGTAGCCCAGCGTGAGAACCATCACTATGACAAAACCCACCAGCGAACCGGTGTCCATCTTGGCATTATTATCTTGTCCTAAGAGCATTATTCTTTATTAAATTTTATAAAATATATTTTATCTTTTACCTTAAAATCACTCGTTGTATTACTTTGATTCTGAATACTTTTTAGCAGCTTCTATAAAATGAACAAACAATGGGTGTGGAGCCTCTACCTTTGAGCGATATTCTGGATGGAACTGTACCGCCATATACCATCTGTGTGAAGGTATTTCAACGATATCCACCAGTCCTGTCTCCTTATTGACACCTGTTGCCACCATACCAGCTTTTTCTATTTCTGGTAGATATTCTGCCGATAGCTCATAACGATGACGATGGCGTTCTGCTATCTCGCTGCTACCATACACCTCACGTGCCAGACTACCTTCTTTAAGTTCGCAAGACCAGCTACCCAAACGTGTAGTACCGCCTTTTGAAGAAAGTGTTTTAGCAGAATCCATAAGGTCTATAACAGGGTGAGTCGTATTGCGTACTATCTCTACCGAATGTGCATCTTTATATCCCAGTACATTACGAGCAAACTCCACTACCGCCATCTGCATACCAAGACATATACCCAAGAATGGGATACCTTTCTCACGAGCATAACGAGCAGCCTCTATCTTACCATCTGTACCTCTTTCACCAGAACCAGGGCCTACCAGTATAGCGTCCATACCACCCAACAGGCTTTCGGCCGTTTCTGTTTTCACATCACCCGAATATATCCAGTGTACATTAACCTTTGTCTCGCACGCAGCACCAGCATGCACAAAAGACTCAACGATAGACTTGTAAGCATCGTGCAGACTCACGTATTTACCCACCAGTGCCACATTGACCTCGCTCTTTGGATTTTTATGACGATGTAGGAAATCCTCCCATTTGTCCATATCCAGTTTGTCTGGGCAAGGCAATCCCAAATCTTCCAGCACCACTTTATCCAACTGTTCTTCCAGCATATGCATAGGTACATCATAGATAGTCTCGGCGTCCATATTCTCTATAACCGCTTCCTTGCGTACATTGCAGAACAGCGCCAATTTATCTTTTATACCCTGTGGCAAATGATGTTCTGTACGGCACACCAATACATCTGGCTGTACACCACAAGACATCAAGTTTTTAACCGAGTGCTGTATAGGTTTTGTTTTAAGTTCTCCCGCAGCAGCCAAATAAGGTATCAATCCCAGATGCACCACTATTGAATTCTTATAACCAAGCTCCCATTTCAGCTGACGCACAGCCTCTATATGAGGAACCGATTCTATATCACCCACCGTACCACCTATCTCGGTAATCACGATATCATATTTACCTGTATTACCCAGTATCTGTATACGTTGTTTTATTTCATTTGTTATATGAGGGATAACCTGTATAGTTTTACCCAGATATTCACCACGACGTTCTTTATCTATCACAGACATATATATATGTCCCGTAGTAACGCTATTGGCACGTGTTGTTTCTATTGAAAGGAAACGCTCATAGTGTCCTAGGTCAAGGTCTGCTTCTACACCATCGGTAGTGACATAACACTCGCCGTGTTCATAAGGATTAAGCGAACCTGGGTCCACATTTATGTAAGGGTCAAATTTCTGAATAGTTACTTTGTAGCCGCGTGCTTGAAGTAGGCGGGCCAATGAGGCAGATATGATACCTTTACCCAATGATGATATCACACCACCTGTAACGAAGATGTATTTGGTAGGATGAGCCATAATTTTTTATTTAATAAACATTCGTGCAAAATTACTACTTTTTCCAATATCGACATAGAATTACTGTACTATGTTTTATTCACACAAATGTTAAAATAATTTCACAAAAAAAAGAATATTTCATATATAATTGTATTGGAAATTTTTATATATTTATAGCGATGAAATTTTCATCAAAAAGAAGCCATAATTAAATAACCTTAAAAACATTATTTATTATGAAACCAAAAATTTTCATTATCGTTGCAATGTTTACTCTAATAGCAACAGGACTGGGTTTTGGTTATTATATGTATGCCAAAACGCCTAAATTCACCCCACCTACTGACTCTCAATCTACCGAACGAGAGCCTGTGTTCAGATACATGAAATCTCCACCTGAAGTACCTTGTACCGCTTATGTTTTTAGAACAGAGAATGAGCTTGGACAACATACATATAAAGTCTCTACATCGATGAACATTGATGGAGTTTTAATAGAAAGTAGAGACGGATATGTGTTAGATTGCATAGAATGTATATCTCGTTGTTCTGCATACTATCAATTATGTGATGAATACGGTGTAGAATATGAATAATTAACAATAAGCCCCGAATGGCTATTCGGGGCTTTTATAAATTAAAACCAAGCAATTATGAAAGCTCTTAAATTCTTTCTCCTGGCGGTGATAGGCAGCCTATCCATAGGAGCAGCAGCACAGGAATATGAGGTAAAAGGTGTGGTCATAGACGCAAAGGGTAACCCTGTGGTGGGTGCTACCGTACGTACCAACAAGAGCAAAAATTCTGCCATAACAAAAGATGGAGGAATATATACCCTTACCGCCACACCAAAGGACACCGAGCTACGCCTCATAATGAATAAATACACGGTGATGGAAAAAGAGTTAAGTGCCACGATAGCTGCTATGCCCATAGCTTTTGAATTAGACGAGACCAACGACCCTACCGTAACGGGATATTCGGTAGGAGACACATACTATCCTGGAACAAACGATGCAAATATAGAAGATTTAGTAAAAAAACGCTTTATTGGGTTCTATTATATGGACGGTGGAATATCCAAATTTGATGTCGGTAAATTTATTGAAAAATATGTGCCTATAAAGTGTTATGATATAGACGGAAGTGTTGGCAATATGCTTACAGTTACAGACCCACAACAGATATATAGCATAAAATTGATAAAAGAAACTACTTCTTATGGTTCTGATGGAGTAAATGGCGTTGTTATAATAGTAACCAAAGCCTACCACGATGCAAATAAAAGCGTGGAAAAAGCAAATATTTCTGTAGGAAAAGACACGATACGCGGTGTGGTAAAAGATGGCTGGGGACGTGTAGTACCAGGAATGAAGATACGTACATCGTCTGGCGAGGAGACCATAAGTGATGAGAAAGGAAACTATGCCATACATATCACCAAAAAAGATAAATACCTACGGTGTGTGATGGATTATGTAGAGGGAACGACCGTTCGCATAAGTAAAGCCAACACCGCTAAACCAGTAAATCTTATAGTGATGTTACGCCAGAACGACCTACGTGGTTGGTTCAGTGATGATATGACTACATACTATCCTGGTGCTGCCGACGGGGATTGGGCGTCTATCATATCACGTTTCCCTGCCTCTACATACAGCGATGGATATGTGGTATTTCCACGCCATTCAAACACCAGTCTTAAAGGTTCATCTGGAGGAAATGAAGAAGATGATGGAGAAGAAACATCTTCATCTGCAGGAGAACCTGTATCCGTTGCTGCGTTGATAGTATTGGACGGAGTAGCATTGGAAGAAGCTACACTTGAAACAATAGAGCCACATAGTGTGTATAGCGTTAAAGTGGTAAAAGAAAACGCCATTCCTCTCTATGGTGCAAAGGCTCAGCATGGAGCAGTTGTCATCACTACCAAAGGACAGCAGAAAGGCGTCGTAGCAATGACAGACTTTGATGCCGTGGCCGCCAAACAAAAAGGCGATATGAAAGGTTTTATAGCTGCACAGGGTAAAAACCTGGAATATGACGATGGCTACATAAAAGTAAACGGCGAGCGTTGCCAGTTGTACATCATTAACGATAGCGAATTCAGCCATATGCGTGGCATAGAGGTAGATATGAT
>JAFYKQ010000010.1 GCA_017537565.1 Flavobacteriales bacterium | reverse complement strand
GATGCATTTTCCCCTTATCCCAGCCCAGAAACATTACAGCTACAAATGCACTTTGTAGAAAAAACACCACCACAGCACACAACATAAGAGGGACAGATAATACATCTGATGTCCACCAAGCAAAATTTGCCCAATATGTCCCTATCGCAAAAAGAAGCATCAATCCTGCTCCCACAGTAGCCACATAGTTCACAGCAAATATTCGCCCCCAAAACTTAGTGGTTTTAAGCCACTTTTCGGCACCAGTGCTCACGTAAATAGTTTCTGTAACACACAGAATACCAGATAGTCCCAATGCCATAGGAGCAACCAGCCAATAAAAAGACGAAAGCATTCCAACCAATGCCTTTGTCCACTCTCTAAGTGATATATCTCTCGTTTCCATATATTATTTTCTATATAGGCAGACCTATGTATTTTAAGGCTGAAAGTTTTACATTATCCACCAATAATAAAAATTATTTTTTCATTTATAAGCACCCCTCAAAAAAGCGGCTTCCTCGCGAGGAAGCCGCTTTTTTGAGGGAAGAGTATTTATCTACATTAAAACAATTCGTCTATACCAAAATACAACTGTGCCCCACCATCTAAACTCACACCGACATCAGCACGGAAGTACATACGATGTGAACGGAAGAGCTTAAATCTCACGCCTCCGCCCAGGGTTATTTTATTCATAGATAGAGCTTTGAAGAAATTATCCCCCACACCTGCTGCCGATGCAAATCCCGCAAACCCAAAACGACCTACATAGTAACGGTATTCAGCTTGTATGCTGGAAAGGTCCTTGTCTATATAACGTCTGGTGGGATAACCTCGGGAATGAATACCGTTTGATATACCGTCCATTTCCTGAAATGGAACATCTCCCATAGTTATCTGGGAGTACCACGCTATGGCCAGTACAGATTTTATACCGGTAGAAAGATAATAACGTACGTCTATATTATGTTTGGTAAAATTGGTGGTGCTACCAGTAGCCTGGAAATTATAATACCCGTCTGCCTGTACATATAACCCTTTCATAGGGACAAACTGGTAATCACGAGTATCATACATAAAATGTGCCGAAATACCGCTCACCTTAAAACCATCAGAACCCAATATCGCCCCACTATCCAGGAGTCCGTCCTCTTCTTTATCACCCACCGAATAATCATAAAAATGATATCCCACACCAGCATACATATGATGAAAGATTCGCTTGTAGATCACGGCTTGTACCTTGAAATTATTTTTATCATACTGCTCTTCGTCTTCGTCAAGAGAAGAAGGCCCTATTCCCCAAAATGAACTGGGATAATGCCCATAACCCAGATAACCTCTTAATAGCAATTTGTCTTCATTTAAGTAAAATTCTGGTACGATAGAAAAACTCATATCTCCCTTAAATGAAAAATTTACCGAAGCATCTATAAAAGATAAACGGCTCGTCTCTCCCGTTGGTAGCGGTCTGGGATTGCGAAAGTACATACGTGCTCTGCCCCCTATCCCTATCCCACTTCTATCTGAATATGAAAATTCTGGAATGACAAGAAATGAAACTCTTTTGCCGCTAGATGTATCTGGTATAAAGAATCGGGATACATCTTCCACAAAATCCATAAAACCACTTTCCTTTGACGAAGTATCTTGTGATAAACTATCCTGTTCTTCCATATAATGATACAACAATGTATCACCTCTCTCATTTACATAGATACCCAGTGTATCATTTACTCTATGAGCATAGAGAGACACCACCGCTATATGCAGTACTATGAGCAACGATAAAACATTCTTTACATTCACTATTTTATACAAGAGAGTGTCTATGACACATTGGTTCTATGATGAGCCAAAGATAATCATTGAGACCGAATTACTATTCTATACGCTGGTTAAATTTTTGTGAAGAAAGACTTGATTTTAATTTCCTTTTTGACTATATTTGATTATATTATTAACCAAAACATACAAATAGAAATGTCTGAAAGATTAAATGTAAAAGAGAACGAAATACAATCCATCATACACAACATGAATCAACTATCACGAGGTCTATCGGGGCTCGGCGATAGTTTTTACCAAGTGAACGCAGCAATTAACAGCATAAGTTCTTCTAGCATAACGATGATAAATTCCATAAAACAGATATCGGAAGGATTAGAGAGTATTAAAATTGCTCGTGATATAGCCAATGCTTCACAGGGATTATCATCTGTAAACAGCAATATAAGCGGTGCAGTACAAAGTGTAGGAGCGTTAACCGCATCCTCACAAGGAGCCTCCACAGGAGGCACATTTAATCTGTTGGGAG
>JAFYKQ010000090.1 GCA_017537565.1 Flavobacteriales bacterium | reverse complement strand
TACTCTTCATAACTGCTACTTTTTTTAGGTTCAAAAATACTTTCAGTAGAGTTATGAGCCGTTACGCAAAATATGTCGGAACATCGCAGAAGAAACGGTAACAGAGGAACTTTAACCGTAACCCATCATTTTTGAAGGAACCATTAGCAAAAGTCGCTATAATGCAATGGTTTAGCTTGCCGAACTTCCGTATTTTTCCATCCGTTTCATATGGTAACGGATAGGTTACTCAGCTTTGGAACAACTTGGCATTACGTTGGTTTTTGCTGGCATTCCTCCAAAAATCAGAATTTCACAAAACTCCTGTCTGCCAATTATTTTGCCCCAAATTTCTCAATTCAACGAATTATATGTAACTTTGTAAACAAAACAATAAAGCAAAGTCTGATTCATCTATACCTAATATTCCATACATAAAACAATCCACCCAATCTCCAGTATTTTGTGCATACGCCTTATTTACAAATAGAAAAAGATTTACATTACTATAATCTATAGCCCTATTCTCATTTATTATTTGTAGCATTATGGCCATATCCACCACTAGTGCAGGGTCATAGCCTATACCCAGTTCTTCATAGAAATCGGCTTCGGTAAAACCATAGGACTCTATATATTCTATACTCTGTTCTACTATGTCCCTGGTTTCGTTTTGGATAGTGAGTATATACTCCTCTGTGTACTGGTCATCTATGTTTTCACGGAATAGATTTGTCCCTGGGTGGGAGGGTAGAGTATCTGATATGCCCGGTAGTGCGTTTATACCATAAGAAGAACTGTCTGCTCCATCGGCCTTGGCTCTGGCATATAGGACGTCATCTATTTTTAATTGAGGTTTTTTATCCTCTGCACTGGGCAGTGTGATGTGTGTTCTGTATAATGTCTCCCGCCACATTCTTCCCAACATCTCTTGACGAGAAGTAGCTCGTGGAGCATCATAATTTTTGGTACAGGAATTAAAAAGAAACATAATTCCGCTTCCTAACATTCCTAGCAAGGTTATGACTATCATACCCTTTGCAAAAAAGAAAAATCTGTTCATAAGAAATCAAAGGTTTAATGTTAATTAAAGATTTGGTTTGGTATGGACTCTTTTTGTTTTTTTGCAACCCCGCCATACTAGGGGCTTTACGTTTGGTTTTTCATTTTGAAATAATGGTTTATTGTTGATTGTTGTTATCTCCCTCGGTAGAAGATTTGGTTTTACGGCGTGTGCGTCCATTACGACGCAAAGCATCAGATATTATCCACTGCAATTGTCCGTTTACAGAACGGAATTCGTCGGCGGCCCATTTCTCTATGGCCTCCATCATATCTGCATCTACTCGCAAGACAAAGCTTTTGTTTTTTTCTTTTTTATCTTCTGCCATATCTCACGCTGTTTTTATTTCTTAATTATACGCAATAGTTTAACGAATGCTCGTCTTATATATTCAAGAGAACGACCCAATATGATAAGTACAAATCCCACCATCACAAAGACTATCTCCCATACAGCAAATTCATCATCACTACCTTTTATTTTATTTATAATGGACACTATAGCCACTATTCCTACCAAAACATACGATATAGCTATCATAGCATTGGCTAGGCGATATGTAGGCGTCCCTTTTCTCACAAAACGTCTTTCACGTCTTTTACCTATTATGTCTGTACGGGTGAGAGAAAAGGTAAAAAACCTCGATAGAAAACTTTTTACCTTTCCTCTGTTTACCCAGAAAGACCACACCCACGTTCCCAATAGAAGTGCTATGGTAAATATGATAGAACTCATACTCCCTTGTTCTACTTTGAAGATTATAGCGTAAACTACTACTGCTACTATACATATAGTAAGTAAAAAAGGTCTTATGTAACGTATCATATCTCTAGGGTGTTAAGTGTTGAAATTATTTTATTACTGGTGTAGTGTACCTGTGTTTACGACAGGCTGTGCAGCTTCGTCGGCACATAGTACGACTAGCAGATTGGAAACCATAGCGGCCTTGCGTTCTTCGTCTAGTTCTACTACGCCTTCATCTCCCAATCTATCCAATGCCATTTTTACCATACCTACGGCACCTTCTACTATCTTGTGTCGTGCAGATAGTATAGCATCTGCCTGCTGACGACGCAACATAACAGCCGCTATCTCGGGTGCATAAGCCAAGTGTGATATACGAGCCTCTATAACCTCTATGCCGGCTATCTCTAGACTAGCAGATATCTCGGCTTCCAGACGGCGTTGTACTTCATCTCCCGATGAACGCAATGTAACCTCGTCGTGAGATTCTATGTTGTCATACGCATATTCACCTGCTATACGACGCAATGCCGCATCGGCCTGTATCTTTACAAAGTTTTCGTATGTCTTCATACGCCCAGCAGCGGTAGTGGTAACACCTTCTTTGGCATTGACGTCGTTGTCTATGTTGAACATCACCTTGTAAGTGTCTTTAACTTTCCACACCATAACCAGACCTATAAGGATAGGGTTACCAGTCTTGTCGTTTACCTTTATAGGTGCAGCGTCTAGGTTACGAGCCTTGAGGGGTATTTTGGTAGCGGTATTGAATGGATTTACCCAATAAAAACCATTGCGAGTAAAAGTCCCTTCATATTTACCAAAGAACATTATAACACGAGCTTCGTTGGGTTCTACCATTATAAAGCCTCCCAACATCACCAGTGCTACCAGTGACATCACTATCCCAGCAGTAATACCTAGAGCCATCATACCGGGTTCCATAAGGAACACAAATGAGCAAACGGCTCCTGCCACCAGCAGGAAGAATACAAACAGCATCAGAAATCCCGATGTGCACATACCGTTAAATGTCGTCTCTTGAGTTTTCATATCATCAAAGTTTTAAAGTTAATATATCATTTTTGTTTTTATTGTTTTCTATTATTATGCTCTGCCAATCCCTTTCACACGTTATCTATCGTGCATATCTTTCACTTTTATGCTGCTAGGTGTTGCTCTTATTGTTGTTTACATTTTGATATCATTTTGATATCACAAAAATAATTTAAAAATTATATTTTCCAAATACTTTTTAAAAATTTTAAAATTTTTTTCTCACATACACTCATCTGCCGCTTTCACACCGTCCATACTTTACGTTTTTTACACAAAACCGGGGATTTAACTCTAGTTTTTACAATATAATTTTTATTTTTCACATCAAAAATTCATTATTTTCATCACGTATTTAAAATATATTTTAGACCTTTGTACCTTAATTCACGAAGGAATCTTATAAAACAATAAAGCTATGCGTAAAATAAATTTCAGTGCAGGACCATCTGCACTACCTTACGAAGTAGTAGAAAAGATGTCTGAAGCCATGATAGATTTTGAAGGCTCGGGCGTAGGTATAGGTGAAATTTCACACCGCAGTAAAGAATTTCTAGCTATAATGGAAGAAGCCAAATCTTTGGTGAGAGAACTGCTAGAGGTGCCAGAAGGTTATTATATACTATTTATTCACGGTGGTGCTACACTACATTTTTTTATGACCGCTATGAACCTTATGAAAAAAGACGGTCGTGCGGGCTATCTTAATACAGGTACTTGGGCGGGTAAAGCTATGAAAGAAGCATCTATGGTAGGCGAAGTGGTAGAAGTAGCTTCATCTAAAGCAGACGGCTATACATACATACCAAAAGGATACACTATCCCTAGCGATATAGACTATTTCCACTGCACGTCAAACAACACTATATATGGCACACAGATAAAAGAATTCCCTGCGTGCCCTGTTACATATGTATGTGATATGTCATCAGATATTTTTTCACGTCGTATAGATGTATCACAGTTTGACCTTATATATGCCGGTGCACAGAAAAACGTAGGCCCTGCTGGTGTAACATTGGTTATAGTACGCGACGAAGTCCTAGGTAAGACAGGTCGTGATATACCATATGTACTGGACTACCAGCAGCACATCAAGGCTGGCAGCATGTACAACACTCCTTGTACGATGGCTGTGTATATGAGCGTGCTTAATATGCGTCATCTTAAAGCTCGCGGAGGTGTAGATGTAGCAGAAAAATACAACCGCGAAAAAGCAGCTATGCTATATGATGAAGTGGACCGCAACAGCCTATTCCGCGGGGTGGTAACGGTAAAAGAAGACCGTAGCGACATGAACGTAACATTTGTTCTTAACGACCCAGAAAAATACACCGACCGCTTTGCAGAATTGTGTGCCGAGGCAGGCATTCGCGAGGTAAAAGGACACCGTAGCGTGGGAGGTTATCGAGTTTCGCTATACAACGCCATGAGCAAAGAAAACGTTCAGGTTCTTATAGACGTGATGAAAAAACTAGAAGAAGAAAAATAAACAATGAAAATACTAGCCAATGACGGAATGTCTGCCGCCGGTGTCAAGGTACTGGAAGAGGCAGGAGCTGTGGTGATAACACAGAACGTTCCACAGGAAAATCTAGCCGAATACATAAACAGCGAGGGGGTTGAAGTTCTTACGGTGCGTTCGGCTACAAAGGTCCGCAAGGAACTTATAGACGCTTGTCCAGGACTTAAAGTGATAGGTCGTGCGGGTGTAGGTATGGACAACATAGATGTGGCATATGCTCGTAGCATAGGACGCAAGGTGGTAAACACTCCGGCTGCTTCATCTATATCGGTAGCCGAACTGGTTATGTGTCATATGTTGAACGTGGCACGTATGATAGAGGACTCAAACCGCCAGATGCCACTGGAAGGCGAAACAAGTTTTGCGGCACTTAAAAAGAAATATGCCAAGGGTAAAGAACTACAAGGCAAGACACTGGGCGTGATAGGTTTTGGACGTATAGGTCAAGCTCTAGCAAGAAAAGCAATAGGTGTAGGTATGAGAGTAGTGTTCCACGACCCTTTTATCACAGATGTTGTTTCGCTTAAGATGGAGTTTTTTGACGGGCAGAGTGTAACGTTTGACATAAAGCCTTCCACTCTGGACGAAGTTCTTTCACAGGCAGATTTCATTTCACTACACGTTCCTTCACAGGAAAAACCACTTATAGATGCCGATGCTATCGCCAAGATGAAAGATGGCGTGGTGATAGTAAATGCTGCTCGTGGTGGTGTGGTAGATGAGGTAGCGTTGCTGCAAGGTATAGAAAACGGCAAAGTTTTCGGTGCTGGGTTGGACGTATTTATGAACGAACCTACACCAGCTGTTGCAGTGCTTATGAACGACAAGATTTCGCTGTCTCCTCACATAGGTGCTTCTACTACCGACGCACAGGACAAGATAGGAATAGAGATAGCTTACAACATACTGGAAGCTCTCAAATAAGACTCTCTTACATATTTATATGCACAAAGGGCAGCCCTGTGGGCAACTGTTATTTTATTTTAACTAATTGATTATCAGTGTTAGTTCTTACGAAAATTGCGAAATCCTACATAGAAGACTACATGAAAGTCGTAATTAAGCAAAAAAACTACAAATGCAAAGGCACATAAAACTTTTGAAAGTAAAGCACTGAAATCAAGCATCTTTCAATGATGCATTGTGAATAAACTAAGGTGGCGTATGAGCGAACTACACAGTTCACTACATACGCCACTTTTGTCTTAAATTAGTTTGTATTAATGCGGACTATTTTGCAATCGTACTATGATTAGCACTCATCGCTCGCTGCCACGCATAAGGCTGCGCGAGTGTATTCCTCGGAAAAATGCGTTTTGAGGTAGGCAGTTGCGTAGGCGAGGTAGGCGAGCATTACGGCGTGAGCCTTCGGGTAGGCGTACAATCCTTGCTCGGTCATCGTTTGCCAACTCGCTTCGCCATATTTTGCTACCCAGCTAGGATGGTACAACTCCAACTTTTCGGTATGTTTTCTGCCCACGGCACGGCGCAAATCGTCTGCATCAGCCTCACTAAATCCGCATGCCATTGCATCGCGCATAATCTCCTCCTGAAAGCAGTATCGTGAATCATTTTCGCTAAACATTTCAAACGCACCTTGCCAATGTATGGCACAAAGGCACACCAAGTCATCAAACGAGGTCGGCTGATTAAAATACATCTCATTTACCAACCTCCTACGATTTAGGCAATAGATTCCCGCCAAGTCGCCATAATGGAACGAACGATATGTCTCGGCATCATCGAGCGGTATTAGTAAATCGCAACTATTTGCCATATCGTTAAGCATCAACCCACTGCTATTCCAAATCTCGTGGTTAGCTTTACTAATAAGCCCTGCGATGTTTGATGCTACAAGTGTTACGCTATGCCCCTCGATCTCATCGCACGCCATCGCCTGCTCCAAATCTCGCAGATGAGATGGGTGCAAAATCTTACCAATAAGCAGCTCCATCTCGATAAACTTTGGGCGATCCTCGGGCATAAATCGAGCGAAGAGGAGGTCGTGCTTTGTAGGGTCTATATTCGTAATTCGCAAGCAATAAAAGACTAACGAGGCAGAAAAGACACCCCGACCTGCAATATATGATATCCCCAATAGATTCATTTGCTCGGTTATCTCCACCACACCAAGTAGATACTCTACATAGCCACATCGCTCAAAAATCGCAACTTCGTGGTCGATGCGTTGCAGATACTCATCTCGATTTTCGGGAGTTAATAACCCTCTCCCTTCTGCATTGTCAATCACCATTTTTTGCAGATACTTTGCTGGTGATTTTGCAAATTTCTTGGGGAGTTTTAGGCGCGGAACGTTAATCTTGTATTCGTTCATTGTTACTCTCTTTTTTGGTTAATACTCCCAACTCCTCGATTTGTCGGATAATGCGGTTTGCTCGATTAATGCCGATGCAGAAATTCTTGCTAATGCCCGAGGCAGTCAATCTTTTCTGCCCTTGTGCATACGCTACAACCTCGGCAGACAAAGGGTCGCGGCTGTTCCAATCAAATGTTTCGTTATTCATCTTCTTGCTCTATTATTTTGTCAATATAGTTATCATTGTATAGTCCTTTTTCTATCGCTTTTGCCACGAGAGCCGAGTAGATGCGCCAAAAGTTTGGACCGTGAGGAATGTCCTTTTTGCCACTGCGTCGGTGCTCCGTAAAGTGTATATGGTGGGCGTATTCGTGGATAGCAATCTCCTCCAACGAGTGGACATCGCCCCAGCCACCGTGAATCGTAATACTCCGCTTTGCTGGCACATAGTAACCCATACGGCTCTTGGGACGTTGCATCGTAACACGCAACTCGAAAGCGACCTGCGGGCGGTAGATTTTCATCAACATCCATTTCAGTTGCGTGGCAACCTTGGTTGTCAGGTCGGTTGAGCGATATGGCCTCTCGCAGACCTCCATAGGTTGTTCCTCAGTAGTCAGTTCTCGCCAAATGACCTTAATCTCTGCCCATAATGGAAAGAGTTTTCTATGCCCATGCAATATGATATTCTGTAAATTCATTGCATTATTTTATGAAAATTATGAAACACTATTTCCAATCAAACATCTTCATACGCTTCATAAGTCCTCATTAATCGTTTTAATTTTTCTATCTTCTTTTCACTTGATATATCATTATCAATAATTTTTTTTACTCTTCTTTTAAGGTCAAAACCTATCTCTTGTAGATTGTCCCAGTGAACATACACATCTATATTTGTAAGATACTGAGAATAGTAGTCTATTGCGTTATTGAGATATTCAGGATCTGTAAGGCGTTTAACCTTCTCCACACGAGGAATATCCCATATTGCAAGTTGACTATTGGTTGTCGTAACCTCTCGCTCAACAATACTATAAGCCAATTTTTCATAATGACCACCCAATATCTTTGCAGCCTTAAAACTTCCGGACTGTGAAGCATTGTTTAGCCAGCATATTGCGCTAAACATATCCTGTTTCACCCCTTTGCCCTCATAGTAACAGATACCTAATCGGTATTTTCCTTCGTGGTCAGCTTTATCTTCTGCTACTAACGACCAGCAACGAATAGCATTCGTATAATCTCCGTTTGCAGCGTATAGGTTTCCTGCCTCACATATAGCCTTGATATTGTCCAAATCCATCATCCAAAGTTTTATAGTGCAAAACTACCTCCTCACACAGCCAAATATTTTCAGAGTAAATTTTAGTTCTTGTTTTATTTAGCTCCTTTCGGGGGACATGTAGTAGAGTACTCATGAGTGCCTATAAGAGTTCGTATTTTGTCATAAATAAGCTGTTAGAAAACAGAGATATACTCCTTGATATCGCGTGGACGGTTAAGTAATTTCACACTCTCCATCATAAGCCCCGAGCGTCGATTGTCCTCTACCTCCCAAATTGGTGTATGCGAGGCAAAGGCAGTAATACGGTTTATTAAATCCCACATATTTATACCGCTTCGGGCTTGGTTTATAGGAAAATGTTGTGTGGCATATCCTGCAACCTGATACAGGCCGAGCAAATGCTCATAAGGAGCAATCTCATTGGCTATATCCTGCTCCACTCCATATCGAGACAATAGTCTATCAACCATTCTGACCTCGCTCATAGATGCCTCTGTACGCATTGCAAGCAAAGCATTGGTTCGCAACTTATCAAATCCTGCGGTAATAAATTCGGTGCAAGGCAGGGCCAACATCTTTGAAATATTAGCATCATTAAGTTGGCAGGAATGTGCAATCTTGCGTTCCGAGCGCACCATGTTCCCATTTGAGCATATCATACGCATATAGTAATTGCCTGCCTCAACTTCTCCCAAGTTCCATCGAAACCATATGCCATTGGTCAAAAACTCCTCATCTTTTGCAATTTCGTTATAATTTGGAGTATTGGGCATAAGACTAACGGTTACACCACCCTGCAACGATCCCGATGTGTAGAAAGTGTCTGGCGTATAACCATTATCATTCATAAACATCTCCAAGAAATCAAAGAAGCTCTCGGCTGGTATTGCCTCTTGTTTTAGGTGTGTTGCTCCTACTATTTTTCGCTCTTTTGGGTCGGCAATCAAGGCGAGTTTTCCCGCTTTTTCTACACTATTTGATAAAGCAAGATAGTTTCGCAAATCACGAATACCATTTGAACCAAAGGTGCCGGTAACGGCCTTTTATTGACTGGGCGATACGCCGATAAAGGCATCTATTTGGCTTGAAATATGAGGCTCGACTTCGAGTTCCAAACCGTGCATCAGGTAGATGTTCTCCCCCGAAGCAATTAGTTCTTGTGGCTCTACGATGCGATAAGGGAGTTGTGAGGCGATGAAATTATCACGCCACGCGGTGTAAGATTTACTATCCATTTTTCTCTTTGTTTAGATTGTTAAATAATTCATCAAATCGGTCGGCAAAGTCGTGCAACTGATTGCGGACATTGCGTTGCATACGGCGTATGCTTTGGTCCTGCTCGTAACGTTCCTCGTCAAAATCTACATCACCCATAGTGGAGAGGTTGTAATATAGTTTTACACCCACATCTCCTCGGCGGTGCTTCGAGAAGGTGATATAGCGGTCGGAGTATATATTTTTAGGGTTATCCAAACGCAACTCCATCATCGCCGTAATCATATGTTTCAGACGATTAGAGCCTACAAATGCACCAGACTTGGTTACTTGCTGAATGGTAAGAAAAGTGGTATTGACACCTCTGTCATTCTGGGCTTTATTCTGCTGCTTGATAAGCGACAGGAGCATACTCTCGGCTCGTTTATTCGTTACATTCTCCTCCTCTTTGACAATGCCCTGCAATTCGTGGAACGAGTCAATAGCTACAATATCCCACCCATCGTCCAGCATATCGGCAACCGTCTGCCACGAGTGTCCACACTCGTCAAAACCTCCTTCGATAAATAGAATATCAAGATCGCCAAACTTTGGAAAACGCTCCACATAGATTGCAAGGTCGATTTCGTTCATCTCGGCACTGATAAAAAGAATGCGTGCCGAAGGTTGAGCCTTGCTTATGTTGGCAAGCATATCGAGTATGATCGTTGTCTTGCCCACGCCAGGGTCGCCAATAATCATATAATTAACGCCCTTGGGTAAGCCCTGATAACTACACAGCAGATTATCGAGTATTGTTAGCGTACGGAAGTTGATAAAAAGATCTTTATCAAACTGCACATCACGCATTTTAACTATTCCATTCATCGCATCATTGTTTTATACGACAAAAGTAAAACCCCTCTCTGCCATTTTAGGTCAGAGAGGGGCAACATCTATAATTCCTTATCTTATTATTCTATTTTTATCATTTTATGACTAAACACATCTATAAATAAGTTATTTCTGCCACTTGGCGAGTTTTTGTTCTAACTCCTCGGCAGTGCAGAGAACGGAGCGAGGTTTGCAGCGCACAGCCTCACCAACAATACCTACCGCTTCCAACTGTGAGAGAATACGAGCGGCACGATTATAGCCCAGTGCAAAATCTCGTTGTATGGCACTTATCTGCACCTTACCCGTAGCTACCACATATTTTGCCACCTCAACAAACAGAGGATCGGCTTGCGAAAAATCAAATGTATGTTCCATCGGTTTTATGTTTTTAGTTATTTTATTCTGTCACCAGCGAATGCCTTACACTCGCCACCCACGCCAGCATCTCATTGTAGTGTGCTATGTCAGATATGTAGTTTATCATTTTTCTAATTATAAATAAGATGATAGAAACATTTATAGATATTAACCAATCGTCGTGCAATAGCCATTGCGTGATTTATGACCATCGATTCGTCATCTTTATTAAACCTTTCAGTCAATGTTTTCCAATATTCCAAATCTCCTTCTTCTATAAAATAATTTTTATGAGTAGAGACATCTTTTAACCTATCACTGGGGGACAGTTTATTACTTTCACTACGATTATCAGATAGTGACATAGCACGTAAATTACCAATAGTATTATTCCATTTGCGAGTTAATTCATGGATCTTTCTTTGTCCATACACCCATTCACTTGGATAGATATGATCCCAATCCCATGGAGTATTGGTATCTTCCAGTCGTTCTAGTTCATTAAATTCTGGAAATTCATCGCGAATATAAGAACTTTGAGCTATTAGTATGAGTAAACGATTATATTGTACAGAATTGATAAAGCCCCACCACGAATCTGAAATTTTGGAGTTGAGCTGTTCTTTGTTGATTTCTGAAGCCCCAATACGACATTCCCAGTATTTCCATATCTCTGGGTCATTTTCTGCAGATAACGAATAATCATTATCCTCATCTTCTATCTTTTTTTCAAAAAATTTCATCAGCAACTCTGGGTCAATGAGAGGGTATTGTATAAACCGCCCATCATTAACTGGCTGACTCCAGAAATCATCACTAGTAACACTATTCCATTTTTCATTGACATAAGTCGATACATCACCAAACCACGCAGTACGATATATCTGTGAACAAATAGCTGTCTTTAAGGAAGAATCTATAGATAAATCTTTATCTATATACTCATCAAGATAGCGAAGTAATAATAAAAATATTTCTGTTTTGGTAGCAATTACCTGTCTTACCACGACATTGGGAATTTCTCCATTCATTTGGAGGATTTCCACAGCTATATCATAAAGTTTTTTTATCCTTCCATCTTCACTACCTATGTAATCTTTTAATAATTTTTCTTTAAAATCAGGATTATTTATAAAGTTTTGGAATTGTTTTACTCCTATATTCTTAATATAATCTCCATTATTAACTTTTGCATATACCAATTTAGATGCCAAAACAATAGTTTTAGCTGGAGAAATGATATTTTGTGAAAGTGATTCTACCAAAGATTTGGTTTCAGGACAAGTAGATTTATAAATAGAGTAAATGAGTTCTTCACCTTCCAAACGAGTACCTTCAGAATTGATTCTTACAAATAAAGTGGGATCATCACCTTCATTATTTTTATCATTTAAGGACAACACTCCTTTTTTCACTATAATTCCAGGTACCATTAGTGTCATAGCATTGTTCTTGATAGCATTATAAACATTTTCATAGTCCTCATTATTTAATTTTTCCAAATAATCTTTTGCTTCAATATACTTAGTCTTGATCCCCATGGAAAAATGTATTGCTGCTTTTTCACAAATAAACGCCTTCCACTCATCATAAGACAAGTCTTGATTACTTTCAAAAGGAGCAATGGCAAATGATAATGGTATGGGTAAATATGAATCATATGGGCGACGCTCTTTTGGTTTAAGGGCTATGTATTTTTTCTTTTGCTGTTCATCTTCCTCATTTTTAGGTACGAGATATTCTAATGCCTTTCGTCTATCACTCACACTCAAAATAGCATTATTATTAAACAACTGATACCCCCAGGGATGTGATTGGGTTACAACCCTTATGACAAATTTCTGACCATAACTATACTTTTCAGGTTTTAAATCAATCCATATAACTGGTAATTGGTGGGCATTACCTATGGATTTACGTTCTTCTTCCCAAGGATTATATAAAGCCAGTGCTATGGAAGTTGAACGTTGCTGCCCATCAAACAACCACATAGTTTGATTTGCTGTTTCAGATAGCATAAAAGCCCCTATTGGGTATCCACTGAATATCGAATCCCACACACGCTCTATTTGTACTGGTTTCCACACAAAACCTCGTTGCATGGCTGGTAGTAATATGTTTGAATTATCACTTAGCAACCATTTGCTTATTTGAAATAATTTATATACTTCTACCATTAGTATTTGGTGTTTATTACATTATATTAACAATCGTTCATCTCCTCCAAATCTTCATCATCAAACATCGCTTTGAGTTCGTCATCAGCATCAAACACATCATATTCCTCTTTAACCTGTGATAGCAGGCGAAGTGCCTTGTGACGAGTTATACTATCGGGGATTTCCATAAGACCTTGCTCGATATCCATCAATTTCTCATCAAATTCATTGTAGTCAAAATCATCTTCTTGAGTTACATCTGTAGCAAGCATTGCCTCCAATTATCTTATATATGGACGTTTACCTCTATCATTCTGGAAAATAAACATTTGAACTGCTTCGGTTTCATCATTAACAACGTGGGTTGTACAACAGGATTTAAGTATTATGTCCAGCAAAAGAGTCAATTTTGACTCTTCACATCGGGATAGATAATCCACAAAATAATCATATGCACCCACTATGCGTTTTTGAGAAAGTGTGTCTAGTTCTCCGACATTTGATATCTTATGGTCGATGGCATAGTCTCTCATCAGCATATTATCGTTAGGTACTGTTGAGAAGCCATATCTCGTTCCATCTTTTATGATACGATAATTTCTTTCTTCAACCTCACTTAACTCACGTTTTTTCTTCAGTTCTTGATAAAGAGCAGCAATGAACAATGTAATTGTTGTTAAACGTTGTTGTCCATCTACCACGGCATATTTTTCATCGTCTATTTTTTCAAAAAGAAAATGTCCAAAATAATACGGAATAGAGCCTTGACTTTTTATATACTCTTCAATGTCTTTAACAAAAACATCTATCTGTGTTTTCTTATCATATCCCTTCTGTGGTGTATCCCAAGAATAAGCTCTTTGATATGCAGGAACAACAATCTCTTTGTTCTGCAACATATCTTTAATTGTAGTTTGTACTTTCATATTTTAATCATGTATTAATATTTATACGTCCAATACTTACCAGGGCTTTACTATCCCAAAATCTTAAATTCAAAATCGTTTTTTGAGCAACAAGCCTTTTTATAATCAAATCCAAACATTCGCATATACTGCTCTTGAATCTCTTTGGCTCCGTTGTAGAATGGGTCATTCGTATGAGAATGAGTAGTTACAGTAATCTCCATTTCGGGTGTGAGAACCTGCCCATTTGACCTTTTAATACGTTTTGGTGTAATACGAAATACTTTCATTGATTATAAATTTTGTTTAATTAATTTTTGATTAGTTCAACTTTATCTATGATATAAAATAGGAACATTTACTTTTTATACACCTTAAACTTATACCCTGAACCCATACCTGCCGAGGCATTGTTGTTTGCAGTTGCGACGGCCTTTTGGCAGATAATGTCTCTGAGGTGTACTGGAGCTAAAACACTCACCAAATCACCCATAGATAAAATTTCCTGCTGAAAATCAAATGTAGGACACAGACGGTACTCAAAAATAGAATACTCATCACAACGTTCCACTTCTACCTGTGAGTGATGAAGTGGCAATGTCCTTACATAATTACTCTGGTCGGCATCTATTTTCAGAGCCACAGGTTCTACCTTAAAACTATCATCTCCTATGATGACTCCACAGTAATCTTCAAAAAATTTAGCAGCATCAAATGTCTTGGGAAGTTTAAATGTTGTGTCACTCTGCTCTATAGCCTTGATACGGTCCAGAGCATAGACACGAGGTTGGTTATGATCTTTTCTCTTGCCAAGCATATACCATCGTTGATTACACAATTTAACACACCACGGTTCTACCTCATAACACGCTACCTCACTACGCCAAAAACTATGATATGTAACATTCAGTGTCTTACTCTCCCTCATAGCATCTACAATATGGGTAAGATACAACTGTCCCGAAGGTACTTCTTCTATCAATATGCGGTTTTTGAGGTCTTGACTCTCGTGAAGTATGCTATTGACCGAAAAAGTTTGAATTAACCATTTACGCATCTTCATATCCTCTATATCATCATTGGCTACTACATAACCATTGCGTTTACGGTCGTACTCTATGTCTATATCAAATAGCTCCTCCACCGCATCGGTATAACGATGGAACTGACGTTCAGACAGTTCTTCATCAAAATTATTTCTGAACTTGCGTTGAATCTCATATAGTGAGATAGGCCCTCTATTGTGAATAATAGAGACAAACCACACATATTTATTTATAAGTCTTGCAGTACTCATGGCATTAATTTTTAGCAAAGATACCACACAATACCGACAAAATATGTCAGTGCCAAATTTATTTCAATAAAGTAATGACATTTTGTTGATTAAACACAAACCAACCCAAAAAGCATAATACAAAGAAACAACGGAACGAAGTTAAGAAACGTTCAATGGTGTATTTCATCTTAAACTCCAAATAATCGACATTGCTGCTGCGATAGAAATAACGACGCGATAAGACCTCTTCGGTGTGATTATATACGAAAGATGCTGTAATAACAGCTCCAATAAGACCGATAATGCTGGCAGCAATAATCCAACCTAAACCTCCAAGAATGTAAAAGGTGTAGCCACATAATCCTAATGCTAATGCAAAGGCTGAAAGCCCATCACCAACTTTCTTTGTTGGCACAAGGCCACAGAACAGAATAAAGCCGAAAAGACCGACAATATCTACATTTTCAATCTTCAAATAAAATAACAATAGGACGGGTAATGCTATTACCATCATAATATTCTCTATGTTTGCTATCAGCAAGCTCTTAAATGTGTGTTTCATAGTTATCTTTATTTAGAATAATTTGGTTAAATATTTAATAGTTGATGTTTCGGGTAGGCTCTCCAGATAGAAATTTACATATTCATCTCCATCACGTGTAAATCGTAGCAGATATATATTGCAACTCTCATCATAAACATCAAATGTTACTTGTTTTATGTGTATGGAAATATACCTTGTAGATCGATAGGTAACCTCACCAAGCCCCAATTCCGATGTACTCTCCTGGTAGTCATCTACAAAATCGAGATAATCATCCTCCGTAAAGCCAGCATCAATATATAACGATTTTTCTTCATCGGTGGAGCTTACCTCAAATTTCTTCTTATTGAGTAATTCTTGCATCTCTACCATTTGTTCTACGGATTGAATATCGTTATAGTAATAACCCTTATCAGACATAACGCTATAAATGGCTGCATTGACTCTCTCTTTGTTGGTACGCCCCGTGGCTCCAATTACCTTTTTCTTTACAAATGCTTTGTGTAGTTTAGCGCGCAAATCTGGTTTTGGAACATAGAAATTGCTGTAATGATCCCAACAACAAATTGCAGGTAAGAATGCTGAGAAGCCTACAACCTGAGTATAACATCCGGCATCACATAGCAATCCCCCATACAATAAATCGAGATTTAAACCCGAATCCAAAAGCGAAACATTGAATGGCTCCGACTCTTTTTGGCTTTTTGTTTTGTCGCAAAAGGTTGAGAGGTGAAGTGCTAAGAAAATCTTAGAATCATTATCTTTAACATTCTTAGCCACCTTTGAAAGAATCTTGGTTGTATGTTTATAC
>JAFYKQ010000089.1 GCA_017537565.1 Flavobacteriales bacterium | reverse complement strand
TATGCCATACAGATGAACAGTTGGTACAATTGTTCAAACGCCGTTGTGGTGTGGGTGTGGATATATCTGGATTACGTCCAAAAAATTCTGTTGTGTCAAACGCAGCTGGTACTACTACTGGTGCAGTTTCGTTTATGGAACGTTATTCAAACACTACTCGTGAGGTGGCACAGAACGGTCGACGCGGAGCCCTTATGCTTACTATGGACGTCGCTCACCCAGATATCGAGGACTTTATAACCATAAAACAAGACCTTAAAAAGGTAACGGGTGCCAATATATCGGTGCGTATATCAGACGAATTTATGCAGGCGGTGGATAAAAACACAGAATACACACTGCGTTGGCCTATCGATAACCCAGACCCTAAATATTCTCGTGTGATAAATGCACGTGAACTGTGGAATAAAATTATCGCTTCGGCTCACAATACAGCCGAGCCAGGTATCATATTCTGGGACCGTCAACACTATTATTCTACTTCATCGGTTTATCCGGGGTATAAGAACGTAAGTACAAACCCTTGCTCGGAAATTGCGATGCAGGGTGGTGACTCTTGTCGTCTTATAGCTATCAATATGTTGTCTTTTGTTAATAATCCATTTACAGAGGAAGCATCGTTTGACTATGAGAAATTCTACCGTGTGGCATACGAAGGTCAGCGTCTTAATGACGACTTGGTAGATTTGGAATTGGAGTGTGTTTCTCGCATATTGGCAAAAGTTGATAGTGATAACGAGCCAGAAATCATCAAGCGTAACGAACGCGAATTATGGGAACTGCTCTACAATACGGGTAAGAAAGGTCGTCGTACGGGATTAGGATTTACGGGTCTTGCAGATACTATTGCAGCTCTTAACTTTAAGTTTGACTCGATAGAGGCTCTTTCGGTTGTTGACCAGATAATGAAGACAAAATTGCGTGGTGAGTTTGATTCTTCGATAGATATGGCGATTACTCGTGGTGCATTTGAGGGCTTCAATAAGAAATATGAAGATACTTCAGACTTTGTGAAGATGCTTAAAAAAGAATTTGCACCTATATACAAACGTATGATGAAGTACGGCCGTCGTAATATATCTCTATCTACGGTTGCTCCTACGGGTACGATAAGTCTTTTGACGAGAACATCTTCGGGTATAGAACCGGTGTTTATGTTGTCGTACAAACGTCGTCGTAAGGTACAGGCTGGTAGTGGAGAAAAACCAGACTATGTAGATGATATGGGTGACGGATTCAAGGAGTTTGTGGTGTATCACCCAGGATTGGCGAGATGGAAAGATGTAACTGGTGAGGAGGATATAGCGCTTTCTCCATACGCAGGCTCTACGGCTGCCGAGATAGACTGGTACAAACGTGTACAGATGCAGGCATTGGTGCAGAAATATACGACACATAGTATATCTTCGACTATAAACCTACCATCAGATGTTACGGTGGACCGTGTGGGAGAAATCTATATGGAAAGCTGGAAACAGGGATTGAAAGGTATAACGGTTTATAGAGATGGTTCTCGTAGCGGTGTGCTGGTGGCAGCCGATAAGAAAGACAAGAAAGATGATGGTAAGACAGTAGGTCTGGGTTCGTTGGTTATAGAGAAAGACCTTATCCGTCGTCCAAAACGTTTGGAGGCAGACGTGATACGTTTCCAGAACGAATATGAAAAATGGATAGCAGTGATAGGTATAATGGACGGCAAACCTTACGAAATCTTTACAGGTCGTATGGAAGACGCGTTTAACCTTCCTTCATATGTGGAAAAAGGTGTGGTTATAAAGGAAAAAGACGAAGAAGGTAATTCTCGTTATGACTTCCAGTACACAGACAAGGAAGGATACCGTACGACGATTGAAGGTCTTTCACGTTCGTTCAATAAAGAGTATTGGAACTATGCTATCTTGATATCGGGAGTGTTGCGTCACGGTATGCCACTTAACTATGTGGTAGAGCTTATCAATAACCTGCACTTGTATGATGAAAATATCAATACTTGGAAAAATGGTGTGTTGAGAGCATTCAAACGCTACATACCTAATGGTACTGCTGCGGCCGATAAGAAATGTCCACAGTGTGGTGACCCTAATGGTCTTATCTATGAGAATGGTTGTATCATATGTAAGAGCTGTGGTCATTCAAAATGTGGTTGATGATGTAAAATATCTTTTTCATACATACTTTAATATTTTAAAATTGATGAAGTTGGCGGGGTTTCCCGCCAATTTTTTTATGGCAGGTAATGTAGGGTAGTGTATATGGAGAGTGAAATATGTAGAGTGCTGCATAAAAAAGAGCCCCCGAGAAACAAGGGGCTCCAATCAAACATCTATAACAGCACTATGAAAAAAATAAAAATGTTCTATTATCTGGTAGGTTTGGCATTTGGTTTATTGTGTTGAGGGTTACTGCCCATCTGCATAGGACGGCCCTGTACCATATTGCGAGCCATTTCCATCTCGCTGCGGTATAGTTTGTTGAGTTGTTCAGCCGAAAATATTTTTGACAATTCGCCATACATCTCGGCTCTTTTCTTTTCTATCGCCACGTTGTTTTCAAGCACCTTGTTTACATCATAGCGACCGTCTTTTCCTCTAAGTAGAGCGTTATTGTCTTTTCTCAATGCCCATATCTGAGGATTATACTTCGCAAATATCTCGCGAGCCTTTTTTTCTTCCGCTACCGTAGCTCCAACCGCTTTGAGCATCTGTGAAGTCCTGTCTGTAGGAGACGTCATACCTTGCTGTGGTGGTCTATGTCCGCCTTCTGCTCCTGGCATAACTTTCGTTGCAGGTGCTACAGTTTTATATTTAAGGATAATAGCTCCGTTGCGGGCTTTATCACCATATTTTTTTACTGCTTCCTCACCACAAAGATAAGAACCTTTTCCCATTTTTGAAAAATCTATCTTGCTCATATCTTCGATTATCTTATCTCCCAGTACAAATATAGGAGCAGCGGCTCTCTGTGCAGCAAATGCTGCCTTTTGTGCCTCTATGGCTGCCTTTTGTTTTTCTTGTGAGTTTACATCTTCCCTCCAAGCTTTAAGGGCAGCATTTAACTTCTTTTCTGCTTCCCAGTGTGCTTTCTGTTCTGCCGATGCATTCTCTCTCGTCTTTTTCATTTCTGCCACACGAGCGTCCTGTGATGCCCATAGAGCTTTTGTGGCAGCTATGTATTTGGCTTCTGTCGTTTTGTCTTGTGGAGCATCATAAAATGCTTTCTTGGCCGCACGATAAGCTGTCTCTACGTTTACCTTTTTATCTCCCGCGGGTGTGGTGTTCTGTGTACTTCCCATCAGCATACAGCTCATACTTCCTATAAGCATCACGATGGTAGCTAAAAATAATTTTTTTCTTTTCATCTTTTCGTTCTTTTTTTTATGTGTGTCTCTCTCCGCGGTAGAGAAACACACTTCTTTTTATATGTGGGTTACAATGAAGCCAACTCCATTATGTTGTAATTAAGAATATCGTCTATATCCTGCTCTCCTGTTTCTTCCTGCATATTGCCATCTGTCACTATATCTTCTTCTATGTGTGAAAGATATATTTCTGTCGCACTCTTTGATGTTTCTACATCGGTATCTATCACTGCAATATCGCTCGAGTAGTTTTCTTGAATATCTATCACATAGTTGTGTAGCTCTTCTACCGATGTTATCTCTATGCTGTCTCTATATGCTGCAATGTCATAGTTTACTTGTGATACACCTATGTATATTGCAACTATTGCAGCCGCAGCACTCACGCCCATATATAACCTGCGTAATATCGTATGACGTTTATCTCGTTTTATTTCTCTGTTTACATAAGAGGCAACCGTCATTTCCAACTCCTCAAAATATCCTTCGGGAGCTTCATATACAGGTCTTTTAATCTCTTTTATATCCAGCATATCTATTCTTTTATTTTTTCTTCTACGTAACTTTTTATCTTTTCCACCGCTATATGATACGAGGCTTTAAGCGCCCCTTCACTCGTGTCTAGTATTTCACTTATCTGGCTGTATTTAAGTCCTTCAAAGTGTTTCATCGTGAATACCATCTGTTGCTTTTTGGGAAGATGTCTTATAGCTTCGCTGGTAAGACGGCTCATCAAGTCCATCTTTTCCATCTCTTCCCTCGTGTCAAGCTCATCTGCCACGTCATAATCATCTATCGATACCGATGCTGCACTTGCCTTCTGTCTTAAATGATTTATAGCTATGTTGCTGGCTATACGATATAACCAATTTTTAAGAGCAGCCCCGTCTTTTACCGTTCCCAGATTACCCCAAGCCTTTATAAAAGTCTCTTGCAATACGTCATCTGTGTCATCGTGGCTTATCAATATATGCCGCAGGTAAGAATACAAAGAACGCGAATATCTCTTTACTATGATACCAAAAACTCTTTCCTTATCTCTCGTCTTGCCAGCGTGGAATATTTCCAATAATTGGGCATCGGAATATTCTGTGTGCATCGGTATAGAGTCTATATTTATTTTTGGTTTCATCTTAAAGACGTAGATATAGCCAAAAGGTTTAAAACTTTTTTAAAAAAAATTATATGACTATGATTTATAGGCAAATATAATGAAATTATTTTATAGACGTGATATATAATAGCATTAAATAACTATCCTGTGCTGATATTAGCAATATGATTTTTATATTTGCACAGATATAAACAAAAATGTAAAACTATGAGTCAAAAGAGAAATTGGATACAGATAAAGGAATATACAGATATACTCTTTGATTTTTACGAAGGTATAGCGCGTATAACCATCAATCGTCCACGTGTTTACAACGCATTCCGTCCAGATACCAACCAAGAAATATTGGACGCACTTACTATATGCCGTGAAAGAGCAGATATACGCGTGGTAGTTCTTACAGGTGCAGGAGACAAGGCTTTCTGTAGCGGTGGAGACCAGAATGTAAAGAGCCGTGGCGGTTACATAGGTACAGATGGCGTACCACGACTTAATGTACTGGACGTACACAAGGCCATACGCTCACTTCCAAAGCCTGTCGTTGCGATGGTGAATGGATATGCGATAGGCGGTGGACACGTTTTGCACGTGGTGTGTGACCTTACTATAGCATCGGAAAATGCACGTTTTGGACAGACAGGTCCTAAGGTAGGTAGTTTTGATGCTGGTTTTGGTTCGTCATATCTGGCCAGATGTGTAGGGCAGAAGAGAGCTCGCGAGATATGGTTCCTATGCCGTCAATACACAGCACAGGAAGCATACCAGATGGGTATGGTAAACAAAGTGGTGCCGCTGGAACAGTTGGAAGACGAGACAGTGGAATGGTGTAAGGTGATGATGATGCGTTCGCCTATGGCATTACGAATGATAAAACGTGGTCTAAATGCTGAATTGGACGGTCAACGCGGTCTTATGGAGCTGGCAGGAGATGCAACACTTATGTTCTATATGATGGACGAAGCCCAGGAAGGCCGTAATGCCTTTCTGGAAAAACGAGACCCAGATTTTGATGATTTCCCTAAATTCCCTTGATAAAAAATCCCGCCTCACAGAGGCGGGATTTTTTATGTCTTATATTTTCTAAAATCTCCAGGTGAAACCTACTGCTATATGGTGTGAGAGCATATCTCTTTCCACAGCATCGGTAAGGGTAGGGGAGTAGAGGTAGTGGTATGTGGTGTATTTGCTGCCTGCATACGTAGCATCTAGTGTGAAGTTTTTGCCTATGTTTACACCTACACCCAGTGTGGCATTGATGGTTTCTCCTATGCCCTGTGGTAGGTCTATGTATTCACGGCCTTGTGGACTGGTCTGTGATACGCGTTCTACCGTAAGGTCTTTATAAGGAGAGGAGATGTAGTTAAAACCAGCACGTATGCTCACAGGATAAAGACGCAATTCTCCACCTATGCGTAGTGTCTGACTCAGGCACATCTGTTCTTTTATTATCTCGTTTTCGTAGTCAAAGTAATGGTCATCGCGGAAACGCATAGCCGAAAAGTCTTTCAGCATATAGTCTACACTCAATATACCTACCTGTCCAAATACATAGGCGGCACTGAATGTCCATTCAGATGGGCTTTTGAACGTATATTTGTTTGGCCCGGCAAATGTAGGGTCATCGCTCTCATCACGCACCGTTCTATCAAAAAATTCTGCTCCCATACGGTAGCTGTAAAACTCTTCTATCTCATATCTGGCAGCTGTTTTCCACGAGAATCCCAGACGGAATTCGTCGGTTACTTTTCCTATGACACCTATCGTAAAACTGCTACCCCAACCGCTCTGGCTAGAAAAACTATCGTAATAAAGGTTTGAAACACCGTCGCGATATAGACTGTTGTTACGAGTGAAACCCCATTCGTCCAGATATGTGTTATTGTCTGGTGTGTCAAGTGTTATAAAGTCAAATCCTAGCCCTATGTACAGACGGTTGCGAATGTTCATAGATGCCGATATGGTGGTAACTCCGCTGTATCCTCTCATAACGCGGCGTGCTGCCTGGTCTATGTCGTTGTATTGAGCTTCGGGTAGGAAATAAGCACCCGATGGGTCATCGTGATAAGACAGTACGCCTATCTTTTCTGCCATATACACAGCCGACGTGTTATAACCATCATTTGCTTGGCGGAATGTCTCTTCTATGATGGAAGAGCCTATAGGTGAGCCATCTACCCAGTCTGTGATGGTAGTATTGCGTCCTCCCCAGGAATAATCATTGTGGAAGTTTGAACGACGAGAATAGTTAATCCCTATCGCAAAACTATTAAACGATGTGTAGTCATCGCGTGTGATATACACAAAATTGGCACCTCCCTGGAATAGGCTTACATTGGCATTGTCGTTTGAAGAAAGACTGCTGCCGTAGTAATGGGCGTCATTACTACCAAATTCCACACCCATCGTGGCACTTACTTCATTCTTTACAGCAAAGGCTCCGCCTGCAGGGTTGATGTATGTGGAGGAGACATCACCTCCTACTGCACCCATAGCGCCACCCATGCCCATAAAACGAGGTGTACCATATGGGATAGTATGGTTTTGCAGGGTGTATATGTCGTTCATATTCTGGGCAGAAAGCGAGCCAAGTGCCATAAAACTTGCTGCCAGTGATATAAATCGTATGATTCTTATGTAATTCATTGTGTGATGATTTTTAATGATAATGATATGATGAACTAACGTCGATATCCACTACTGCTAGTAGAGCCAGATGAACTCCGTGAAGAGTTGCTGCTTCTGGAAGATGAACTACTGCTCCTGTATGAGGAGTTGTATGAATTGCTACTTCTAGAAGAAGAGTTGTATGTGCTCTCGCTTCTGTTATAAGAACGAGATGATGATTGAGCCTCGTTTCTATTGCTTCTCACTCCATTTGGTGTGTAAGAAGATGAAGAAGGACGGTATGATGGTGTATAACTACTACCAGTTCTCACATTGCGATATTCTGAACGTTGCCCATTCTGTGGGTTTGTGCTATTGGATTGGGTGTTGTAGCCGCTGTTTTGTCCAGAAGGTCTTGATGGGCGGTATGAACTGCCCGATGATGGTGTTGCAGATGGACGTGTGTTGTTACTGCCACCATTATTATTGATAGATGGATTTCCACCCTGTGGACGGTTTGTGCCAGGTGTGTTATTTACTGGCACACGACGATAGTAACCTCCCTCGCTACGAATGATGCCGCTGCCTACACCGCTAGATGATGTAGATACATCTACGCTAGGACGATGTGTAGATGATGGATTGTTTGGTTTACGGTCATCATCACGCTCATCACGAGAAGGCAATGGACGGCGAGCATTGGGTTGAGTAGTGGTACTCATACGGTGTGGAGCACGATAGTGTGGCGATGGACGATAGCCTCCGGGGCCATAGCCAGGCCCATCATACCAGGGATAACCGTGATGATGATGGTGGTGATAGTGAGGAGGATAATAATGATGATGGTGATGATGCCAATAATCATAACACCATGAGTCATACCATCTGTCATAGTACCACGGATTGTACCAATAATCATATCTCCAGTCCCAAGGGTCATAATACCACGGTTTAT
>JAFYKQ010000088.1 GCA_017537565.1 Flavobacteriales bacterium | reverse complement strand
TATATCCAGAATATCGGCACCGTACTGTCCCAAAATACCCATCAGTGAGGTGGTAAGACCTGGACGGTCTTCGCCAGATACGGTGAGTAGTATTATCTGTTTTTCAGCACTTTGTGTGTCTTTCATACGTGTTATGAAATATGTTGTATGCTATATGTGTAAATAAAATGCTAAGATAGTTCTTTTGTAGCAAAAACTATCATAATAATCGCCAAAATATCTATGTAAATAGAAATATATGCTATTCCTATCCATCATAAAAAAAGCATCGGGCACACCCGATGCTTTTTATGTATTATCTCTTAATTATTTCTTACGGAAGAAAATATCTATCGGTACACCCGAAAAATCAAATTTTTCACGCAATTTGTTTTCTATAAAGCGTTTGTATGGGTCTTTAATATACTGTGGCAAATTGGCAAAAAATGCAAATTTTGGTGTGTGGGTAGGCAATTGTGTGCAGAACTTGATACGTATGTATTTACCCTTGGTCGATGGTGGAGGAGTGCTCTCTATGATAGGTATCATCACTTCGTTAAGTTCACGAGTACGTATCTTACGACGACGGTTCTTATAAACCTGCATAGCGACCTCTATTGCCTTAAAGATACGCTGTTTCTCCAGTGCTGATACAAATACAATAGGAACGTCTGTAAATGGCATTATTTTTTCACGTATGCGTTTTTCGTACTCTCGCATCGTCTTGTTATCCTTTACTATGAGGTCCCATTTGTTTACGAGTATCACTATGCCCTTTTTGTTCTTATCGGCCAGATGGAATATATTGAGGTCTTGTGCTTCAAATCCCTGTGTAGCATCTATGAGCAGCATACACACATCTGAATTTTCTATCGAGCGTATAGAACGCATCACAGAATAAAACTCAAGGTCTTCTTCTACCTTGCTCTTTTTTCTCAATCCCGCGGTATCTACTATGTAGAAATTATGACCAAACCTGTTATATAGCGTGTGTATAGCATCACGAGTAGTACCAGCTATATTGGTTACTATGTTTCGTTCCTCGCCCAGCAGAGCATTTACCAGTGATGATTTGCCTACGTTTGGACGGCCTATGATAGCAACACGAGGAATCTCGTTATCTTCTTCCTCTACCTTTTCATCATCATCTTCTTCTGTCGATATAGGGTTCCCTTCCTCATCAAAAAGCTCCTCTATATCCTCTTCTGCTTTTTTTTCTGCCGCATAATAAGCATCTTCTATGCTAGGAGCAGCACCTTGGTCTTTTGGGAACACCTTAACTATCTCGTCCAGCAGGTCACCCGAACCACTACCGTTTATCGCCGAAAGAGAGTAGGGCGTACCCAATCCCAGCGAATAAAACTCGGCTGTAAGAGTCTCGTGTACAGAACTATCTATCTTATTTACTGCCAAGAACACAGGTTTTTTGCAACGGCGTAAGATGTCTGCCACTTCTTCGTCGCTCGTCGTTATACCCGTCTGTGCATCTACTATAAACAACACAGCCGATGCTTCCTCTATGGCCAGCAGGACTTGTTTGGCTATCTCTCCTTCAAATATGTCGTCTGAACCTCTTACATATCCTCCCGTATCTATCACCGAAAACTCTACCCCGTTCCAGTCGCTCTTACCGTAATGACGGTCACGAGTAACACCAGCCACCGCATCTACTATCGCTCGGCGGGACTGGGTGAGACGGTTGAAAAATGTGGATTTCCCTACATTGGGACGTCCTACTATGGCTAGTATGTTTGGCATAATGGTCGTTGTTCTTAAATTATATTCTTTTTTTAAGGCTGCAAATTTAGTGATTTTTTTCCAAAGCCCTCTCCCTGATGTGTGCTACATCAATCGTAAATCCTTTTTTCTACCTTTATGGCGTGAACCGTCACATAAGTGCCATCGTGTGAGTAGTACAATCTATATGCACGTGTCTTTTCTCCCTTTATCTCTAGAATGGCAGGGAAATATCCCTCGCTCTCTATCTCTCTGGGAAGTCTTATCTGGAAATCACGCATAGAAATCCTACTGTCTCCCTCCAATTTATACAGAGCTTCTTTTCCACTCCACAGCAGAGCCATACGCAATAATTCATCACGGCGTTTTTCCTCGCTCTCCATAGGGTTCATAAACCAGGAAAGTACGTTTCTTATCCTGCGGTCTATCTTCTGTATGTCTATGCCTATCGGGTAGTCTGCCACGGCAACACATATCTCCCCGTGAGAATGGCTGATGCTTATATGTCTATCACCACCTCTTACCACAGGTTTGCCTTCATCTGTGTAGATAATGCTGTGGTCTGATATTCCCATACGGTGCATGAGTCGTCTGGAGGCCAATATCTCTATCCTGCGACTAGTGCTTTTGGCTGCATTGATGCGTGCCATAGTAGCAGATGACACGTCTATCCCTGCTCTAAGAGAAGCCTCGCTCTCGTTTACACTCCAGCGTCCTATACGGGCGTGATAGAAATAACTCTCTCCTATGTATGGCATACCTTATATGATATGTGAGTCTGTGAGGATTTTCTCCATCTGTGTCTGTATCTTACGAGCTTCGCCGCCTGCTACCGTAGCATAGTCTTCCCCGTGTGAAGCATATATAATACCACGCGAAGAGTTTATAAGCAGTCCACACTCATCTGTAAGACCATAACGGCATACATCTTCCAGCGAGCCACCCTGTGCTCCCACACCTGGTACCAGCAGAAAATGACGTGGAGCCAACTCCCTTATGCGAGTAAAATACTCGGCTTTGGTAGCACCCGTTACATACATCATCTCCTCGTGTGAGGCCCACTCTTGTGATGTCTTGATGACCTTTTCATAAAGGCGTTCGCCGGTAGAATCTTCCGTGAACTGGAAATCGGCAGCACCAGCATTTGACGTCAGTGCCAATAGTATAACCCACTTCCCGTCAAACTCCAGAAAAGGTCTTACAGAATCGCTACCCATATATGGAGCGACAGTTACCGCATCACAATCCATCGTCTGGAAAAACGTACGTGCATACATAGCCGATGTGTTACCTATATCGCCACGTTTGGCATCGGCGATGATGAAAATATCGGGATAGTTGCGACGTATGTATTCTATCGTCTTTTCAAACGAAAGCATCCCCTTCCAGCCAGAAGCCTCATAGAATGCACTGTTTGGCTTGTAGGCAACAGCATAGGGAGCCGTTGCATCTACTATCTCTTTGGAAAACTCAAAAAGAGGGTCCTGTGATGAAAGTAGATGTTGTGGTATCTTGTTAATATCTGGGTCTAGACCTACACATAGAAAACTTTTTTTCTGTTTTATCTGTGCGACTAGTTGAGAGTAATTCATATATATCGTGTGTTATTTTCTGCGTTTTGAGAATATCCAAGATAGGAAATCGGGTGTGTTGAATGCTGGGTTCCAACTGTTGTGAGTAGTACCAGCAAACTCTGTATATCTCAAGTGTTTACAACCAGCCTTTTTAAGTACTACGTAAGCCTCTCTGGAACCTTCCACCGGTACTGCTTGGTCGGCATCACCGTGGTAGATAGAGAACGCTATGTCTTTGGCTACTGGTAGTTTTTCGGCATTTGGTTCACCACATATAGGCACTGCCACCGCAAAAAGGTCTGGACGACGTGTAACGATGTCATATATACCATATGCACCCATAGAAAGTCCTATGATGTATATACGCGAATCATCTACCTGTGGTAGATTTTTATATTTTTCTATAAGAGAAATAACCGTAGGAGCCACATCATCACGTTTCCAAGTTTTACCTTCTGGACACTGTGGAATGATGACATATGCAGGGTATTTTTCTTGGTTTACAGGGTTAAGGAATAGACCGCTACCGTGGAATAGTTGTTTTTCATTATCTGTTCCTCTCTCGCCACTGCCGTGTAGGAAGATAACCAACGGATACTTCATACCACGTAGTGTGTTTTCTGGTGTAAGATAACGGTATGGAAGGTCTACATTACCGTTTTCTCCTTTATGAACATCGGCAGCATACTGTTTTACCTGTGCCTGTAATGATAGTGTGCATACTGCTAGTAGTGCAAAAATAAAGTGTTTCATAATATCGTGTATTTAAGAGTTGTTATTCCATTTCTTTGAGTTTTTCGGCGTTTTCGGCTATCGTCAGTTCGTCTATAATCTTCTGTATATCACCGCCCATAATATCGGCCAGATTATATAGCGTAAGACCTATACGGTGGTCTGTAACACGCCCCTGTGGATAGTTGTACGTACGTATCTTGGCACTGCGGTCACCACTCGATACCATAGATTTGCGTCGTTTGGCGTCTTCTTCCAGACGTTTCTGGAACTCTATCTCATATAGTCGTGAACGAAGCACCGTCATACATTTTTCCAGGTTTTTGAGCTGTGAACGTTCGTCCTGACACTGTGCAACGATACCCGTAGGTATGTGTGTAAGACGTACCGCCGAATATGTCGTGTTTACCGACTGTCCACCCGCACCACTAGAACAGAACGTATCCTTGCGTATGTCTTTTGGGTCTATGTAGATATCAAATTCTTCGGCTTCGGGCATAACGATACACGTCGCAGCACTAGTATGTACACGTCCCTGAGTCTCGGTAGCAGGCACACGTTGCACGCGGTGTACACCTGCTTCAAATTTCATCGTGCCATATACGTCATCTCCCGATAGTTTGAATATCATTTCCTTGTATCCACCCGATGTGCCTTCGTTGAAGTCCATAACTTCCAGACGCCAACCTTTGCTTTCGGCATACTTGCTATACATACGGTACAAGTCTCCTGCAAATATAGCAGCCTCGTCGCCACCCGTACCTCCACGCAATTCTACCATTGCGTTTTTGGCGTCTTCTGGGTCACGAGGTATAAGTAGGTATTTAACTTCTTCTTCCAGAGGTTCTATCTGTGGTTCTGATTCTTCCAACTGCATACGGGCCATTTCAACCATTTCGGCATCGCCGCCTTCGCGTATGATTTCACGGGCTTCCTCTATGTTGTCCAGTGCCGTCTTATAACGTTTATAGACCTCCATTATCTTTTCCAACTGTTTGTACTGGCGTCCCAAATCCATATATCGTTTTTGGTCGGCGATTACATCTGGTTGGATTATAAGGTCGCTCACCTCGTCAAAGCGAGTTTTAAGACCTTCCAGTTTTTCTAAAAGTGATGTTGCCATTTATCTTTCTTAACTTTTTATCAATACTCAAATGTTCCCTTATCGCTTATGATAGTAAGTTTTTTGCCTCCATCTGGATTGGCCTCTACGCGACCTACCACACGTGCAGGTATGCCAAACGATTCTGAAATAGATATTATCTCATCGGCAATAGAGGCAGGAACATAGAATTCCATACGGTGTCCCATATTGAATACTTGATACATTTCACGCCAGTCTGTGCCGCTTTCTTTCTGTATCATAGCAAATAGTGGAGGGACAGGGAACAGATTATCCTTGATAATGTGCAGTCCGTTTACAAAGTGAAGTATCTTGGTCTGGGCTCCGCCAGAACAGTGTATCATGCCGTGTATCTGGTGACGCAATGAATCAAGAACTTTTTTAACTACCGGAGCATACGTGCGGGTAGGGGATAGTACTAGTTTACCAGCATCAAGAGGACTTCCTTCCACTGCATCGGTAAGGTTCTTACTGCCCGAAAATACCAATTCTTCTGGAACAGCGTGGTCATAACTTTCAGGGAATTCTGCAGCTAGGTCGTGGCAGAATACGTCGTGACGTGCCGATGTCAATCCGTTTGAACCCATACCACCGTTATATCCCGTCTCATAAGTAGCCTGTCCATATGATGCCAGACCTACTATCACGTCTCCAGCCCCTATACGAGCATTGTCTATAACGTCTTCGCGACGCATACGAGCCGTAACCGTACTGTCCACTATAATAGTACGTACCAAATCGCCTACGTCTGCCGTTTCACCACCCGTAGAGATGATATTCACTCCATAGCTACGCATCTCGTCCAGCAGTTCCTGTGTGCCGTTTATAATAGCCGCTATCACTTCGCCCGGTATAAGGTTTTTGTTGCGGCCTATGGTAGATGATAGTAGGATATTGTCTGTAGCACCTACACACAACAGGTCATCTATGTTCATTATAAGCGAATCCTGTGCTATGCCTTTCCATACAGAAAGGTCGCCAGTTTTTTTCCAATACATATACGCCAACGAAGATTTGGTGCCAGCACCATCGGCGTGCATCACTACGCAATGTTCTTCGCTACCTGTAAGGTAGTCTGGTATAATCTTGCAAAATGCACCGGGGAACAATCCTTTGTCCACGTTCTTGATGGCGTTGTGTACGTCTTCTTTGGAGGCCGAAACACCGCGTCCGGCATATCTTTTACTTACTTCCATTTTATATGTGTGTTTTTATTTTCTATTCTGTTTTACATTTCCATTTCTTGAGCTATACGGTTTTCCAGTTCTTTTTCATCTTTCATCACTTCTATGGTTTCGCCTTTGATGTATGTAACCTTGCCTCTTTCTTCAGAAACGACTATACACGCCGCATCTGATTTTTCACATATACCTACCGCCGCACGATGTCGTGTGCCGTATTCTTCTGGTAGGTTCTTATTGCGCGATACGGGTAGTATGACACGTGTGGCTACTATACGGCCGTTTTCTATCACTATTGCCCCATCGTGAAGAGGATTGTTCTTATAAAATATACTCTCTAGTATGCTCTGTGTAGGGACTATATTCTGTACATCTCCCACCGATGACTCTATAAGAGGCAGCGAAGATTTCTTTATCACTATAAGGGCTCCCGTACGCGTTTTACCCATCTCAAAACAAGCCGCCGCTATTTCCTTTACGTCAAATCTCTCTGGAAGGTTTGGCGTGCGTTTCATACGAGAGAAAAAGTGTTTGGTAAAGAAATTATTTGTCCCTATCAATATAAGAAAACGACGTATTTCCTGTTGGAACAATATCACCAGTGCCAGCACACCTATACTCATAAACTGCCCCAATATCCCACTGAGCAGGGTCATATGTAGAGCTTCCACCATCTTGTAGAGCAAGAAAAGAGCGGCTATACCTATAAATATATTCACCGCTACCGTCCCTCTTACCAGACGATATGCCTGATACACCAAAAATACCACCACCGTGATATCTATGATGTCTTTAAGCCCAAATGATAAACTTTCCAACATATTTATAATGTCATTTTATTCTATTATGGAACCGGTATTCCAAATATATCATATACGCCCGATGATGTAACTTCTACCTTGACAAAATCACCCACCGGTACTCTCCATTTTTCCTTGTCTATAAAGACATCACAGTCAACCTCTGGCGAGTCGTGTTCTGTACGTCCCATAAAGATGTCTTCGTTTTCTTCATCTATAATCACACGCACCGTGCTACCTACCTTCTGAGCATTGAGTTCACAAGTGATATCGCGTTGGATTTCCATAATGGCTTCCTTGCGGGCTTCTTTTACCTCTTGTGGTACGTCATCTTCCAGACGTGCAGCATCTGTGCCATCTTCTTCGCTGTATGTAAAGCAACCCAGACGGTCAAAGCGCTGTTCTGTTACCCACTGCTTGAGTTCTTCAAACTCTTCGTCGGTCTCACCCGGGTATCCAACTATAAGAGTAGTGCGTATCGCTATGCCTGGGACTCTGTCGCGTAGTTTTTTAAGCAGAGCATCTGTCTGGGCACGTGAAGCACCACGGTGCATAGATGTAAGGATACGGTCTGATATATGTTGAAGAGGTATGTCTAGATATTTGCATACCTTTGGCTCGCTGGCCATAACGTCTATCACGTCATCTGGGAAACCGTGTGGGTAGGCGTAGTGAAGACGTATCCATTCTATGCCGTTTACCTGTGCTATGCGGCGTATTAGTTCTGCCAAACGACGTTCTCCATACAGGTCTATGCCATAGTAAGTGAGGTCTTGAGCGATAAGAATAAGTTCTTTTACGCCGTTTTCTGCTAGTAATTGAGCCTCTTTTACAAGGTCTTCCATAGGTACAGATATGTGACGACCTCTTATAAGAGGTATAGCACAGTATGAACAGTGTCTGTCACACCCTTCCGAAATGTTGAGGTATGCATAGTGACGAGGTGTAGAAAGCATGCGATGACCTTCGGCTTCGGGGAGATATTCTGCTCCCAGTGTGGATAGTATATCTTTCATTTGGTTTACGCCATATATACCGTCCATCTCGGGTATGGCCTCCAGCAGTTCTTCGCGATAGCGTTGGGATAGACAGCCCATAACATAGACGTGGCTTATCTCCCCGCGATTCTTACGTTCTATCTGTTCTAGGATAGCGTTTATGCTTTCTTCTTTGGCATCGCCTATAAATCCACAGGTGTTTACTATAACTACTTTCCCTTCTTCCTCGTGAGTAACCTTCACTCCCTGCATAGATAGTTGTCCTGCCAGTGTCTCACTATCACACCAGTTCTTCTGACAACCAAGTGTGATGATACATACCGAAAGTTCCTTGTTGCTTTTCATCGTTTATTTACTCTCGTTCTTTTCTATGCGTTCTATATGACGGTCTATGTCTTTCATTATGTCCAGTGCTACACGTAATGCTGCCGTACCGTCACGGAATGTAACGATAGGTGTCGTGTCGTTCTCAATGGCCTGAGCAAATGTATTTAGTTCTTCCAGAATGGCATTTGTTTCTGGGATAGTTGGTTTGTCAAACATAATCTCTTTGCTGCGACCTTCGGCCGTAGTGAGTATCATAGCATATGGGTCTGGGTCTTCTGGAGCGTCTTTCATACGCAACACTTCGGCTTCTTTTTTAAGGAAGTCTACTGTTATGTAAGCGTCGCGTTGGAAGATACGGGTCTTACGCATAGTTTTCATAGATATGCGGCTAGTGGTAAGATTGGCTACACAACCGTTCTCAAACTCTATACGTGCCGATGCTATGTCTGGAGTCTCGCTTATCACTTTGGCTCCGCTGGCCTCGATGCTTCTCACCGGTGATTTAACGATAGACAGTATAGCGTCTATATCGTGTATCATAAGGTCTAGAACCACAGGTACGTCTGTCCCGCGAGGGTTGAACTGTGATAGACGGTGTGCCTCTATAAACGCAGGAGATTTTATGAGTTCTTTTACTGCTGTAAAAGCAGGATTGAAACGTTCTACGTGGCCCACCTGTCCTTTAAGACCTTTTTCTTCCAGTGCCTTTATCATCATTTCGGCCTGTTCCATAGTGAAGTCTATGGGTTTTTCCACAAATACGTGTTTGCCTTTTTCTATCGCTTTCATCACACAGGCAAAGTGGTATGTAGTAGGGGTAACGACGTCTATAACGTCCACCGCGTCCATAAGTGCATCTACATCGTCCCAAGCCTTGACACCTAGTTCTTCTTCTACGCGACGTGCGTTATCGGCCATAGTGTCATAAAAACCTACTAGTTCATAGTATGTACTTTCCTTGAGCAGGCGTATGTGTATTTTCCCCAGGTGTCCAGCACCCAATACTCCTATTCTGAGCATAATATGTATCTTTTATATTGTTCTTTTAATCCTATATGACGTGTGCTATATGGTATAGGTACACACGTTCCTGCAAAGGTAGGAATAAAGTAACAAAAAAACGACATTTTTGCTATGAAAGATGTGTGTGTAAAGGCAGAAATTTACACAAAAAGATATACTTTTGCACTCATGGAAGAAAACGTAAAAAAACATCGCAGTGGATTTGTCAATATTATAGGCAATCCAAACGTAGGTAAAAGCACCCTGATGAATGCTCTGGTGGGGCAAGAACTGTCCATCATCACCTCCAAGGCTCAAACGACACGCCATAGAATACTAGGTGTGGTGAGCAGTGATGATTTCCAGGTAGTGTTAAGTGATACACCGGGCATCATACGTCCTGCCTATCGCCTGCAGGAGAATATGATGGAGTTTGTAAAGAGTGCATTTGAAGATGCCGATATACTGCTCTATATGATAGAACCGGGTGAAAAAGAACTCAAAGACCCTACGTTTTATCACAAGATAGAAACGGCTACGGTGCCTGTTCTGCTGGTGATAAATAAGATAGACACTATAGACCAAAATAGACTGGAAGAGGTCGTGGGGTATTGGAGTGAGCGTCTGCCTCGTGTGGAGATACACGCTATTTCAGCTCGAGAAAAATTTGCGGTGAAAGATCTACTGGATAGAATAGTGGAACTGCTGCCCGAGGGCCCGGCTTACTACCCAAAAGACACTCTTACAGATAAACCCGAACGTTTTTTTGTAAACGAAATCATTCGTCAAAAGATACTGCTCAATTATACCAAGGAAGTACCATATTCGGTAGAGGTAGAAACAGAATCTTTCCAGGAGGAAGATGATATCATACGCATACGTGCTGTGATATATGTAGAGCGAGCATCACAGCGTCCTATCATCATAGGAAACAAGGGTGCGGCCATTAAAAAGGTGGGTATAGAAGCCCGCGAAGATATGGAGCGTTTCTTTGGTAAGAAGGTGTTCCTGGAGACATACGTCAAGGTCAATGATGGCTGGCGTAGCAACAGAAATTCGTTGAGACACTTTGGGTATGAATTTTAATAGAGTGGGGAGATGAAAAAGGAGTTTTTTATCACTTGGTTGCATAGGTTTTTTGCGATAGTGGCGGTGTGTCTTATAGTGGCTCGTCATATGGTAGATGGGGTAGATGACGAAGGTAAATCTATGATGTTGTATGCAGCGCTGGCGTTTGCGGCGGCGGCAGTGATAGTATCACAAGTAGATAAAGCGAGACGCAAAAACAAGAAATAATGATAAAAGTATTACAGCGTGGGTTGTGTTTATCTTGTGTGTAAGTATGTGGAAGTATTTTCGGAGCGAGATAACCTGCCTACGTTTTTTATTTTATAGTGTTGGCGTGTAGACTTAAATGTAGCAATATTGCAATAACATTATAAAACATAAATCCTTGTAGAAAAACATTTAACGTTTAAGAGCGTGATTGTATGACTTGTAAAAAAGGCTCGCTGTAACGAGCTTTTTTTTGTAAATCCCAAAAACTTTATGTAGATTTGTGGGGTTGGATATGTATATGTCCAAATGTAATATTATGATGATAAAATAGCGTTAAGCTATTGTGCTTGATTTAGAAAACTGCCAATTTTCAACGCAACAAGGACAATAGACACTAACGCCTACGTATAGCGTGGGTTGTGTTTATATGTTGCGTAGGTATGGCAGTACCTCTAAATCGTATAACCTGCCCACGTTCTTCATTTTATAGTGTTGGTGTGTGGCTTAGATGTGGCGATATTGCAATAACATTATAAAATATAAATCCTTATGGAAAAACATTTAACGTTTAAGGGGGTGCCTATAAATGAGACTTTAGATGTTTTTGTGGGTAGATTAAATGAACTGGGTTTTACGCAGGTCTCTATGAGTAAAGATGAGATTGTAATGGAAGGGCCTTTCTGTGGGAAACAGTGTAAAGCCATCATTACAGCTTCGGTAAAAACAGGGATTGTTTATAATGCCAGTGTGTATGTAGAAAAGTCTGCCGAATGGTTTGTGATAAAAGCAGCATATTATAGATATAAATTGTTATTGGCACAGAAATATGGGAATGGAGAGTCTATAGAGTGTTTTTTATATCCATATTCTGAAGGTGGAGGAAATGAAGATAAGGCTATGAAAGATAAAAGATGCCATTATATGACATCGTTTCACGTGCCAAGAGGGGAAATAAGTCTTGTTATGGAATGGTGCGGAGAATTTACACTCGTCATATCTTATAAAGATTGTATAAATGGGGAATTGGCAGAAGATGAGGAAGATGATATGATGTTAGATGATCTATAAAAAAGGCTCGCCGCAGGCGAGCCTTTTTTACAAGTCATATTTGTTTATAGATACTTTACTTCCTTAAACATATAGCGAGAGATGACGCCGCTTTCCACTCTTTTAATCATTAGTCGGCCGTCGTCATCTACACCGCATATCACCCCTTCAAACGTCCCTTCTATATCGCTGTAAAGAGCCGCTATGTCTTTCCTGTACATCACATCGTGGTATGTGGCAGATATCTTGGATTGTTCACCGTCGTGCAGTAGAGATATGTAGTGTTGTATACTCTCTAACACTTCTTTAAGTAAAGTGTCTTTATCTACCGCACGAGCACCACATAGAGCCATCGAAGTGGGATTTGGCACCCAATCTTCCCACTCTTTCTGTTCTACATTTATCCCCACACCTATTATGGAACGAGAGATTTTGCCTCCCATTATGGTGCTTTCTATAAGTATGCCACATAGCTTACAGTTGTTTACATAGATGTCGTTAGGCCATTTTATTTTGACGCCGTCTATGTACCTGTCAAGTGCTTTTTTTATACCCAATGATATGCACATATTGAGATAAAAGTGTTGGCAGGCCTCTATCATAGGACGTAGCAGGAATGAAAAAGTGAGGTTTTCGCTGGCATTTGAACTCCATCGATTAGTACCCTGTCCACGGCCTCCGCTCTGGTGGGAGGCTGTAACTACCGTGTAATCATCTATACTCTCACAGCTCTCTATCATTCGTTTGAGTTGAGACGAAGTAGAGTCTATACTATCATATGTATGCAGCTTTATACAGGGGATATTTTTTTCTATCATAATGTTTTCATAAATGATGCCCAAATATCGGGAATTTTGAGTAATTTTGTAATTTGCCAAAAGTAGTAAAAATATAAATAACATAATATGATAAAAAAGAAACCAACGACAGATGTTCTTCTTACAGAGATACTACATCAGTTATCTGAAATAAAAGCCAAGGACATAACCATAATGGATATGCGAGAGATAGATGGAGCCGTGTGCAGTTATTTTGTGTTGTGTACGGGTGGTTCTACTACCCACGTGAGAAGCATAGCTGGTGCAGTAGAAAAAGAGGTGTCACGCAGCCTTAAAGAACATCCTTGGCACGTAGAGGGGACTTCATCATCTACATGGGTGCTTATGGACTATGCAGATATAGTAGTTCACGTTTTTGAAGAGCATACGCGTGCATTTTATGACATAGAGTCATTGTGGGGCGATGCTCATATCACACATCTGGAAGACTAACGATACTAACCACATATAAACCTTAAAATAATAAAAACGTAATGGAAAAAAAGAATGATAACCGTCCACAGCCATCACGACCACCACAGGGGCGACGTTCGCCATTTGGGTTTTGGTGGGTGAGTGCTATGATAGTTGTGGCTATACTGGGTATAGAGTATTTTTATAGTACAGATACTACTGCTCGCGAATTATCTCAACGAGAATTTTTTACCGAAGTGTTGCCATCGGGTGATGTACGCGAGGTGGTGGTCTATAACAAAGACTATGCCAATGTGTTCCTCACGAGTGATGCCCTTAAAAGCGGACGTTATAAAGACCGTGTAAATTCTACCAGTCCCAATAACACAAATCCTCATTTTAAGGTCATATTTGTAGATGCAGCCAATTTTGAAAAGACCTTTAACGAGGTAGTAGATGAAAACTCTCTAGATGTGATGCTCAAAAAAGAGGTCCCATCAAATGCTCTGGGGAATATACTTTCGTGGTTGCCATTTATACTGATGATAGGATTCTTTATCTTTATGATGACACGTATGGGCGGAGCAGGAGGCGGAGGCTCACAGGTGTTCAATATAGGTAAGAGCAAGGCTCGTGTTTTTGACGAGAACGACCGTATAAAGGTTACGTTTGAAAATGTGGCAGGACTGGAAGGAGCCAAGGAAGAACTACAAGAGATAGTTAATTTCTTGCGTGAACCAGGAAAATATACACGATTGGGAGGTAAAATACCCAAAGGAGCACTGTTGGTAGGCCCTCCGGGTACGGGTAAAACTCTACTTGCCAAGGCTATAGCAGGTGAGGCTAGTGTGCCTTTCTTCTCGCTTTCGGGGTCAGATTTTGTAGAAATGTTTGTGGGTGTGGGTGCTAGCCGTGTACGCGACCTCTTCAAGCAAGCCAAAGAAAAATCACCGGCCATTATATTTATAGACGAGATAGATGCCATAGGACGTGCTCGTGGTAAAAATGCCGTAACGGGTAGCAACGATGAACGTGAAAACACACTTAACCAGTTGCTTACAGAAATGGACGGTTTCCAGACAGATACCAATGTCATAGTTCTGGCAGCGACAAACCGTGCCGATATACTTGACAAGGCTCTATTGCGTGCAGGACGTTTTGACCGCCAGATATATGTGGACTTGCCAGACCTTCCAGAACGCGAAGCGATATTCAGGGTACATCTCAAACCATTGCGATTGGCCGAGGGACTGGATGTGTCGTTTTTGGCACGCCAGACTCCTGGATTTTCGGGTGCAGATATAGCCAATGTATGTAACGAAGCGGCTCTTATAGCTGCCCGTCGCAACAAAGACTGTGTGGAAAAAGAAGACTTTCTTTCGGCAGTGGACCGTATAGTGGGAGGATTGGAAAAACGTACACGTATTATCTCTCCAGAAGAAAAACGTGCCATCGCGATACACGAGGCGGGACACGCTACGGTGAGTTGGTTGGTACGTCACGCGGCTCCGCTGGTAAAGGTGACGATAGTGCCACGTGGGCAGTCGTTGGGTGCTGCTTGGTATTTGCCAGAAGAGAGACAGATAACTACCAGCGAACAACTATTGGACGAGATGTGTGCTACACTGGGTGGTCGTGCTGCCGAAAAAGTGATATTTGATAAAATATCCACAGGAGCTCTTTCAGACCTTGAAAAAGTAAGCCGTCAAGCGAGTGCTATGGTAACTATCTATGGACTGAATGAACGTCTGGGTAATATAACTTACTATGATTCAACAGGACAACGCGACTATGGATTTACCAAACCATACAGCGAAAAAACCGCCCAAGCCATAGATGAAGAAATATCCAAAATCATAGAAGAACAGTATC
>JAFYKQ010000087.1 GCA_017537565.1 Flavobacteriales bacterium | reverse complement strand
CGTTTATGGAGAGATATACTCACCTCATATATTCCAAGGCAATAAAAAACGGCAGCCGTAGGCTGCCGTTTTTTATTGCCTGATGTTGAAAATTATTCTGCTTTGGCTGTAGAATCACAGCAAGCTTCCTGACAAGCAGTGCTATCTGCTGCTGCTTCAACAACTTCTACTGCAGCCTCTTCTGCTACTACTTCTTCTGCTTTTGGTTCAGATGCACAAGATGCAAAAACTGCAACTACTGCAAATGATAGAACGAATGCTAATTTTTTCATTTTTCTATTAGTTTAATTGTTAATTATTTAATGATATGAATTATTTGCTGTGTAAATATGTCTTAAAGACCAGCAAATGTATGAAATTTATTTACTATAAAACAAATTTTAATAAAAAATCTTAAATTACACATTTGCTTATAGTAAGCCTTCTTTTTCCATCAGGTCTAGTTCTTCACATATCATACGACAACCATAGATTATCTCTTCCTCACTGATGGTAAGCGGAGGTGATAGACGCAATGCTCGTTTTTCATACAGTAGGAGGAATGTTATGACACCCTTGGGTAGTAAACGAGTCATAAGTAGGGTAGAGGTGTCGTCTCTCTCAAACATAGGAGCCAACATCAGTCCCATACCTCTTACTTCTTTAATGGCAGGGTGTACCAGATGTTTTCTGAATATCTGTTCCTTTACCATCGTCTGTGGTATGATATCTCCTTCGGTGAGGATACGTAACGTCTCCAGACACGAAGCCGCTACCACTGGATTTCCACCAAATGTTGTAACGTGTCCCATCTTTGGGTCGTGTGTGAGTAGTTTCATCTTGTCCAGCGAAGATATAAAACCACCTACCGGTAGTCCTCCTCCCATAGCTTTTCCTACTGCTACTATATCTGGTACTATATCAAAATTTTGATATCCCATCAGTTTACCACACCTGCCAAATCCAGGCTGTATTTCATCTATTATGAGTTGGGCTCCCACCTGTGTGCAACGTTCGCGTACGGCCTTTAACCAGCCGTCCTTGGGAAGAATAAAGCCAGCACCTCCCTGTATAGATTCCAGAAGAACACCAGCCGTACGTTCTGTAATCATCTCTATGTCCTCCCAATTGTTATAACGCATAAAACGCACACCAGGGATAAGTGGACGGAAGGCCTTTTTCTGTCCTTCTACACCCAGCATACTCATCGAACCCTGTGTGTTGCCGTGGTAGGCGTACATAGCACCTATCATTTCTGTGCGGCCTGTAACACGTTTGGCTAGTTTTATGCTGGCTTCTATGGCTTCGGTGCCACTGTTTACCATATACACACAGTTCAGTTCTGGCTCCAATAGTGATGAAAGCATACGGCAGTATTCCAGCGGAGCGTCTTGTATGAACTCTCCATATACCATAACGTGCATATAGCGGTCCACTTGGTCTTTAATGGCTTTTACGACACGAGGGTTGGAATGTCCTATCACATTGGCCGAAACACCAGCCTCCAAATCTAAGTATTTTTTGCCGCTTTTATCCCATATCCAGCACCCTTCGGCACGGTCTATATCCAGCCCCAATGGGTATGGAGTGGTCTGAGCTTGATATTTTTTGAATTGTTCCAGTCTGTCCATTTCTATGTGGTTTTTATCATAGCAAATATAAACATAATAAACTACATCGTTGGTAGCGGTGTTAAAAAATGCCGCCCTCGAGGGCGGCATTTTTTTAAGTCTATCTTTATTTTTTATCTTGACGTATCTTCATCGCAGTAAGAGTGTTCTTCATAAGCATTGCTATGGTCATAGGGCCTACACCGCCCGGTACAGGAGTGATGTATTCGCATTTTGGAGCGACAGCATCATAATCCACGTCTCCTTTTATCGAGAAACCACATTTTTTGCTTTCATCTGCCACACGAGTTATACCCACGTCTATCACCGTAGCACCTTCTTTTACCATATCGGCAGTGATGAAGTGAGGAACACCTATAGCAGCCACCAGTATGTCTGCCTGACGTGTTATCTCTGGTAGGTTCTGTGTCTTGCTATGGCATATCGTTACCGTGCAGTTACCTTTTTTATATTTTCCAGAAAGAAGTAACGATACAGGTATGCCTACTATATTACTACGACCCACCACTACCGCGTGGCGACCTTCCGTAGGAATATCATAACGCTCCAACATCTCTATTATACCAGCAGGAGTAGCAGGTACCAACTGTCCCTGTCCCAATGCCAATGCTCCCATATTCACAGGGTGGAATCCATCTACGTCTTTTTCTGGGGCTATGCTTTCTGTTATCAGTTGTTCGTTTATATGACGGGGTAGTGGCAACTGAACTATAAATCCATCTATCGTAGGGTCGGCATTCAGTTCTGTAATTTTTGCCAATAGTTCTTCCTCTGTAACGCTCTCTGGGAACTTGATAAGTGAAGACTTAAATCCTACCTCGTGGCAAGATTTTACTTTGTTATTCACGTAAGTAACACTTGCTCCGTTGTCACCCACCAGGATAGCAGCCAGATGAGGAGCACGACCTCCTGCTGCAACTATCGCTTCTACCTCGGCACGAATGTCGGCTTTAAGAGCAGCCGATGTGGCTTTACCATCTAAAATTTTCATATCGTTTGATATATATATCTTAAAATTATTATCTACGCATACCCATTCCGCGGCCACCGCCCATCATTTTCATCATACTGGCAGCACCAGGACCGCTCATCATCTTCATCATCTTTTTCATGTCTTCAAACTGTTTCATAAGACGATTAACTTCTTCCAGTGAGCGACCGCTACCACGAGCTATACGACTCTTACGCGAAGGGTTGATAATGTCTGGGTTACGACGTTCTTCTGGGGTCATAGAATTGATAATAGCCTCGACGTGTTTAAAGGCGTCATCTGGTATATCTACATCTTTAAGAGCTTTACCCATACCAGGTAACATACCCAGAAGGTCTTTCATATTACCCAATTTCTTTATCTGATGTATCTGTGCTAGGAAATCATCAAATCCAAACTGGTTTTTACGGAATTTCTTTTCCAGTTCTTTGGCTTTGGCATCGTCATATTCGGCATTTACCTTTTCAACCAACGATACGATGTCTCCCATGCCAAGTATTCTGTCTGCCAGACGTTCTGGGTGGAATACGTCCAGAGCCTCCATCTTTTCTCCCGTAGAGGAGAATTTGATAGGTTTGTTTACCGTAGCCTTGATAGACAGGGCTGCACCACCACGCGTATCACCGTCCAGTTTGGTAAGTACCACACCGTCAAAATTAAGTACATCGTTGAATGCTTTGGCTGTATTAACCGCGTCCTGACCCGTCATAGAGTCCACCACAAACAGCGTTTCTGATGGTTTTACAGCAGCGTGTATGCGGCTTATCTCGTCCATCATTTCGGCATCTACTGCCAGACGACCAGCCGTATCGACTATCACCGTATCCAGTCCTTTTTCACGGGCGTAAGCTATACCGTTTTCGGCTATCTGTACAGGGTTTTTATTGCCTTCTTCTGTATAGACTTCTACATTGATACCCTCGGCCAATACTTTCAACTGGTCTATCGCCGCAGGACGATAAACGTCACCAGCTACTAGGAGTACTCGACGGTTTTTCTTGCTCTTAAGGAACAGAGCCAGTTTACCAGAAAAAGTAGTCTTACCCGAACCTTGAAGACCAGCTATAAGTATAACCGCAGGCTTACCAGCAAGGTTAATATCGCTCGCACCGCCACCCATAAGGGTTGTAAGTTCATCTTTTACTATCTTGATGAATACCTGGCGGGGATTAAGCGAAGTATGCACGCGAGCACCTATTGCTTTTTCCTTGACGCGGTCTGTGAAGTCTTTGGCTATCTTATAGTTGACGTCGGCATCTACCAGTACTCGACGTATTTCTTTGGCCGTTTCGGCTATTTTTATCTCGCTTATCTTGTGGTCACCCTTGAGGACCTGTAACGCTCGGTCAAACTTCTCACTTAAATTTTCAAACATATCTAGATGTGTGTCTTTATTCT
>JAFYKQ010000086.1 GCA_017537565.1 Flavobacteriales bacterium | reverse complement strand
CTGGGGGGATTATTCTATGAAAGAAATAATGGCAGCTCTACCAGAAGAGATAAGAGATGACCGCGATAAAAAAGAGTTGTGGTTGAGAAATCACCGTCCTACCAGTGAATGTGCTCTCATCTTAAATAAAAAGACAGGGAAAACCCGCCTTACAAATGGTATTAACATACCGATGTTTATGGAATATCCTTTCACTTTTAGATTCCACGATGGGCAGTATATTATATCTACTATGAGTGTGTTTGACGGGTTGTTTGATAAAGACGGGAATGCACGCGTATATAAAACTCCCGACAGCCCCGGCTATCAACGAGCGTTAAAAGAAGCATATTCAAAACTCACACCTACGAGTAACCCTGTTTTATTCATCTATAAATTTAAAGACGTAGAGTAAATTCATTTAGGTATAAGATTAAAACTAAAACCCCCGCCACTCGTGGCGGGGGTGTTTTTTCGGCATAACTATTTAAAACCGCCAGCAGGTGCTACCTGCCAGCGGCAGGGCTTCCCTGCCCGTGGTGGCTACACCACTGGGCTTACTCTCCTGTAAGGCTACGAGCGGTGTTGACGTTTATCTTTTCGTTGTTCTTAAAGGCTATGATGAAGGCGTCTTTGGCTCCTTTCTTGCGAGCGTCGGCGAGGTCTTTCTGTGCGGCAGCATAGCTCGTAACGCGGGCAGTGGTGTATTTATACATAGTTCCTTCCTTGAAATATGTAATGTTCGAAAACCTACGCAATAGAACGTTGGTATGTGTATTTAAAACCTTGGCCGATGAGGTGAGTTGCACGCAGTACTCTATCTTATCACTCGTGGCAGGGACAGGGGACTCTGCCACAGGGGCGGGAGAACTCTCTACTTCCGCTATGGGGTGGGATATATCATACGTGCGGGCTTTGTAGTCTTTGAAGGCTTGGAATAAAGCCAATGCCATAGCGTCCTTTCCTTTTTCTGAATGTAGGAATGCTTCTTCGGCAGGGTTGGTAAGGAATCCCAGTTCCACCAGCACCGCAGGACAAGTACAAGCATATGTTACATAGATGATGGCTTGCACTATATGGCGGTCTTTACGGCCACCTGTGCTGCACATGTATTTCTGTGTGAGGTCTGCAAAGACTATACTGCTGCGTATGGTAGAGAACTGTTCCAGTGATTTTCCTATGTTTGCCAGAGGGTCGTTTATATTAAAGTTTTTATAGTTCTCCTGATGGTTTTCTTCCAGTACTATGTATGCGTTTTCTCGTTTGGATATTTCCAGATTGGCACTGGCACGTTCTGTCGCCATAACCAGAGTCTCGGCTCCTGTGGCTTGCGAATTGGCAGCGGCATTACAGTGTATAGACAGGAAGAGATGTGCGTGGTTTTTATTGGCCAGTCGGGCACGGGATTGCAGGGTAGGATACACGTCTGTACGGCGAGTCATAAGGATTTTCACGTCCTTCATATTATCCTTGATGAGTTTTTCCAGTCTTAGTGCCACATCTAGCACTACGTGTTTTTCATATACCTTGGTGCGGCGTGTGCCTAGGGTGCCAGCGTCGGCACCACCGTGTCCTGGGTCTATCACCAGTACAAATGGGTCATCACTGGTCGTTTCCTGCCCCAGCACAGGAATAGAAAATAATCCCACCAGAGATAAAAAAACTATCTTTCTTATCTTAAAAAACATATTTAACATCTTTTTTGTCTATATGTATTATGTGATGTAATATTTTGTTTTACAATGTTTTATGTGGGCAAATCCCTGTTTTTCTTTTTATGGTGTAATATTTTATTCCATATGGAGAAAAAAAGCCTTAAATAAGACGCAAAATTTCAGTAATTTTGACGCTTGTAACTTGGAGTAGTTTTACCCACTGTAAAACTATACAAAAGTATAGGTTTTTTAGATACAAAAGAATAAAAAATAAAAATTGCAAAGGTTATATAACATTCTATATAGATGTTTATCTATGCTGGTGGTGCTCTTGATGATAGGGGCAGATGCCATAGCACAGAGTCGTCCTTTGCGTATCAAGGAGCAGGAGCGTGCCTCCTCAACACAGAACGTCAAACGTCCACTGGCCTCACCGCTGTCTGGTACAATAGATACCTCTATGCGTGTGACTCGTGATAGTGCAGCGATAGCCTCTATTGCCAGTCCAGACTTGATGGTGAAGGATACAGCTGCCTCTCCACGTATCCTTATGGCCGATGTGCAGTACAAGGCCAAAGACTTTTATGATATAGACGAGGTAAACAAACGAGCATATTTTTACAACGAAGCCGAGATAGTCTATGGAGATATAAAACTCAATGCAGGTTATATAATGTTGGACTATGGCAATGGTATAGCCTATGCTCGTGGTATAATGAATGATACGCTGGGTATACAAGTCCAAAAACCTGTCTTTACACAGGGAGATCAGAGCTATGACGCCTATGCTATGGTCTATGACTTTAACAGCGAACGCGGATACATTAAAAACGTAAAAACAGAACAGACAGAAGGCTATGCTACGGGACGTTCTGTGAGAAAAGAGGGAGCCGATGTTTACTATGCCGAAGACTTTTATTTCTCTACCGATGAAAAATTGCGTGGGTGGATAGATGGCACGGGCGAGGTTACAGACTACTACATACGTGCTTCGCGAGCCAAAATGACTACGGGTAAAAGCCTTGTTACGGGATTTTCACAGATGTACATAGCCGATGTCCCTACACCGCTGGTTATACCGTTTGCATTTTTCCCACTCAATACTTTCCCTACATCGGGTGTGATACTGCCTAGTTATAATCTTACAGAAGACCAGGGATTTGGACTTACGGGATTGGGCTATTATTTTGTGATAAATGACTACCTGCATATGCAGTTGGAAGGTGATATTTATACCAAAGGTTCGTGGGCTATCAAGGCACAGATGAACTATCTATGGAAATATCACTTCCGTGGGGCACTTAGCTTTGAATACTCAAACGTGGTCATAGGCGAGGTAGGTCTGCCCAATTACTCCAAAAGTAAGCCTTGGCGTTTGGGTTGGAATCATTCACAGGACAGCAAATGGTTGCCAGGAGTGTCTATGTCGGCCAGTGTGAATTTTTCATCGGCGGGATATTATGAACAGTCTCTGGACCAGATATACACCAATAACTACATAGCCAATACCGTTACATCGTCATCTATTAACCTGTCAAAGGTGTGGGGCAATAGTCCGTTTACTACATCTATCAATATAAGCCAGTCCCAGAACAACTCTACGGGGACTATGTCGCTTACACTGCCCAATTTCTCACTTTCTATGAACCGTATATTCCCTTTCCGCAAGGCGAGTTCATCGGGTAAGAAGTGGTATGAAAAAATCAACGTGACGTGGAATATGAATGCCAATAATACGGCTGCAAGTATGCCTATCGAGGCCTTTATGGGACCAGAGATGAGTAAGTATATGAAATTTGGTGTAACACACGCTATTCCTATCAAGGCCTCATATAACGTGTTGCGTCATTTCAACCTTAATGTTGGTGTGAACTATAATGAGTCCTGGAACTTCAAGACTCTCCAGAAACACTGGGACGAGGATAATGGTATGATAGTGGCCGATACGGTATCGGGTATGAAGTCTTTGCGTACGTTTAATACGACGGCTTCGTTAAGTACTATGTTATATGGTACATTCCAGTTTAAGGGCAAAGGCTCGTTAAAGGCTATACGTCACGTGATGAATGTGTCGTTGGGTTATACATATGCACCAGACTTTTCGACACCGTTCTGGGGATATTATTATGATGTACGTACGGGAGGCTCACTGGGTGGTATAGAGCATTTCTCTTACTTTGATGGAGGGTTGGGTCCTGCTGTGCCACCTACATATGGCAGTATGACGCAGGCTTTGACATTCTCTATAAACAATAGTTTTGAAGCAAAGGTGATAGACCGTAGTGATACGACAGGTACCAAGACCAAAAAAGTAAAACTGCTGGATAATTTCACGATAGGTGGTTCTTATAATTTTGCGGCACCGGCCTTTAAGTTGTCACTGCTGCCTATATCGTCTGGTATGTCATTCCTTGATAACCAGTTGCAGTTGCGTTTTGGTATAGTGCTTAACCCTTATAAGGTAGATGAGAACTACCAGCTGATAGACGAATATTGTTTCCCACGTCTTACAGGAGCCAATGTCACTACTTCGTTTAATCTGGCAAATGGTATTTTCTCTCGCAAAAAAGAAGAGAATAAAGAAAACGAGGATAGTAATAGTTATGCGTCAAATGACAAGGACAGCGAGGGAGAGTATGACCCAGATGGTTATATGAAATATGCTCCCCAGTGGCGTATAGACATTAACCAGACTTTTTCTTACTCAAAAAATACTGCCAAAGCTTATATAACCAATTCGTTGAGTCTGAGTGCGTCTATAATGCTATCCAAAAAATGGAGTGTGACGGCTAGCACGGGATTTGACTTCCAGAATAGTAAATGGGCAGATGTCCACTTTGGTTTTGCAAGAGACCTTAATACTTGGCAGATAACGTTCTCTTGGGCTCCGGTGTCTTACTATTCAAATTATAGTTTCTTTATAGGTATCAAGGCAAATATGCTTAAAGACCTTAAATATGAACAACGCAGAACATTCTCTCGTAGTATAATGTAATAATAACATAAACCCTCATCATTTATGAAACAGATAATACTTACCAAAGAAGCTCCTGCTCCCATAGGAGCCTATTCACAGGCTGTAAAATATAACGGTATGTTGTACATATCGGGACAGTTGGCCATAGACCCTCACACAGGAAAACTGATGTTTGATGGGATAAAAAAGGAGACAGCTCTTATAATGGAAAACATAGGTAATATATTGCGTGAAGCAGGTATGACCTATGAAAACGTGTTGTTTACAACTATATTGCTCAAGGATATAAATGATTTTGAGCGAGTAAATGAAGTGTATTCACAGTACTTCAATGCCGATACTGCTCCTGCACGTGCGGCTTACCAGATAGCTACACTCCCCAAAAACGCCAACATAGAAATAACTATGATAGCAGGAGAATAGTAAATTGTGGTCTTTGCATAAAAAACCGCCTCACTCGTGAGGCGGTTTTTTATTGTAGCGGGGAGAGTGTAAATATAAAAATTTGGTAAAGTTGTAGGAAATTACTATATTTGAGTATAATGCAAATATAGATAATGATGAAAGATATAATACTGGAAAAGAAAGATGGCAGTCTTCTGCCGCTCAATAGTAAAAACCCACTGATGGCTGTAACATCTGCCACTACACAAGAGACGATGATGGGGGATAGTGTGCTTAGCATAGAGATGGAGACAGCGGTAGCCATAGATTTTGAGGTGGGGGATAAGATATGTGCCTTTAACCGTTACTACTATCTCAATACTCTGCCACAGGTGGAAAGAATATCGTCCAGACACTTGCGGTATAGTGTAACGATGGAGAGTGCGGTGTATTTTCTATCGCGTGTCATACTTACCAATGCATTTGAGGAGCATAGTGAGTATAGCGGTGTAGAGACAGATTTTACATTTACCGGGGATATGGCTCGTCTTATGGAGATGTTGTGCCAGAATATGAATCGTGTCTATGGACAGGGAGTATGGACGTGGGAGGCAGTAGATACAGGGATTGATAATCGTTACAGTCCACAGTATGAAAAAGTTCATACCATAGCCTTTTCTTCACAGAGTGTGTTATCTGCTCTTGTGAATGTGAGCGAGCTGTGGAACGCCGATTATCGTGTAGAAGAAACATCTACTGGCTATGTGATACAGGTGGGACGATATGGGCAAGATATACATCAGTACACGTTTTCTTATGGCAAGGGACGAGGGTTGTATAATCTTAGCCGTAGTGCTGCCACAGATAGTAACATAATAACACGTCTGTATGCCTATGGCAGTAGTCAAAATCTGGGGGGAGGCTATCGCGATGGGCGACGTAGGCTTGCTCTGCCTGTGGAAAGTGCCGATGTAAGAGTACGCCAAGGATTGTATATTCAAGACGATGCAGCGGTAGAGCGTTATGGACTGGTAGAAGGAGCGGTGCTGTGGGACGATATTTATCCTCATAGGGAGGGAGTGGTAAGTGCCATAGATACATCGTCTGAATTGTGTTTTGAAGATGGTGATATGTTTGACCTCAATGCCATAGATGAAAACGGCAATAGCAAATACTTGTTATCTGGTACCACACCTGTGGTTCATTTTAATACTGGAGCATTGGCTGGGTATGAGTTCAGCATAGCAGCATATAACACTATCAAACACCGTTTTACACTCATTCCTTTTACAGATGAGAATGATTATGTATATCCTTCGCCTAATGACAGTGCCTTCCGCATAGCGGTGGGGGATAAATATGTACTGCTGGGCATAAAACTCCCAGAGTCATACATCAATGCTGCCGAATGTGAACTTACACGACGAGCGATAGATAAATATGAAGAGGGCATATCGCGTACACATAGTTATAGACTGTCCATAGAGGAAGAATTCTTGCGTCGTTATTTCCCAGTGGGAGAGAATGGGCACGCTATGAGGGTGGGTGATTATATTCACATACAGGATAGCGACATAAGCGGTGAAGAGATAGCGATGAAAATAACATCTATAAAAAGAGATGTTTATAAACCGTGGTATTATGAGGTGACGCTGGACGTAGCTGCTCCTTCCTCGCTCATAGAGCAGATAGTAAAAGAAAACGTAGAAATGTCCCGTGTCATACATCACAACCGTCTCAAGGACCTCTCGCGTGTACGTCGTAACACTCGTACTACGGCCGAAGTTCTGGATATGACATTTGATACAGATGGGTATTTCATAGGAGGTAAGATACGTCCCGAGACCATAGAGACGATGGTGCTTAACGTTGGGGCTACATCTTCTCAGTTTGCATTGGAAGGGGTACAGATGACCACAGATGCAGCAGGATTTACCTCACGGTTTGAGTTTACGGGGGGTGTTCTTTCTCACTTTGGTATAGATAAGGAAAAGATAGTGAGATGGAACATAGTGGGAGGAACTATTTATGATTTGGAAGGCGACAAGGCATATTATATCTATGCCCGCTGTGGTAAAGGTGATGATGCGGGGACACTCATAGCATCTGTTACGGCATATAGATATAATGCCCAGGAAGATTTTTATTATTTTCTCATAGGCGTACTATCCAGTGTGGTAGATGGATACAGGACACTTTCGGCTATGTATGGAACGACACTTATAAATGGACGTGAGATACGCACGGGTATTATAAAATCATCAGACGAAACGACATATTTTGACCTTGATACAGGAGAGATAGGTGGAAAGATAATCCTTTCTGATAAATCTCGTACAGATGCAGGAGAAACCATCATAACAGGAGGCAAGATAAACACACGTCTTATAGATACCGATACTCTCGTTGCCAAAAAGATAGAGAGCCGTGAGGGTACGATAGCCGATTTCACTATCCAAGAAAAACAACTGGTAGGCGATGGCAATAAAGTCATCTTTTCCAACGAGGTGCTACCCACACTAGAAGATTTGTTGAGTAAAGGAGATACCACATATCCAGTAGGTACTAGCAATGTATCTAGTGGTAGTGAAACAGCATCTATGGGTGATGGACGTGTAGAGTTGTTGTTGGGAGCAGAGACTCCTACTATGACTATACCATACGCAGGTATGATGACATTCCGTGTGAGAAATACCCGTTCTATTACTTGGTATGATGAGGGAGGTAAAATGGCAGATGATATGGGTCTTACCACCCTACATGTACAGCGTATAGATGGTGGTGTACTTACAGATGTTGCAGTCTATACCATAGAGCCAAACACATTTCGTACCATAGCCTCATACATTCCACAAGCGGGGCAGTATAGGATAGTAGTCGAGGCACACCATATAACACAAAGCGTATGGATAGAAAGTGGCAACGAGCAACCTTACCCTACATATACGCTTGATGCTGGTGTAGAGATATTGGGTGTTGCGACAGATGGTGTGATACACCTTACTGGCGGTCAAGAGTGTACGCAGATAGGAACAGATGGTTTTTATTCGTTTTGGAGTGTGATAAACTATCTTTATTTCTCACAAATCGAAGGACTTAAATTCAAGGGAAATTTTACCGCTACATCATCTAACGGGGAATACAGACTATCCATTACAGACAATGGTATTATCATAACGGGAGACGTATCGGCAGATTATTCTACTGGTAAAGTGATTTTTGATATATCCAAAGACCGCACAAATGTAGAATCGGGTGAGACATTTGGTGAGCTATTTGGAAAAATAAAACGGTATTTTACCGACCTTAAAACCGTTGCTTTTACAGGTAGTTACAATGATTTGAGTGATAAGCCAGCTATTCCTGTCGTGCCCGATGTGAGCAGTTTCATTACAGAAAACAGAGCATCAGAAATAATAAAGGCATTGTCATACACAAAAGAAGAAAGTGATAATCGCTACTTGCTATATGAGGTAACAGGGGATATAGAGTAGATAAAAATGTATGTGTTTATGGGGCATTGGTGGTGAAAAAAGACTACTTTTGTCCCATAAAATATATATGGTATGAAAAAGATAATTTTTATTCTATCTCTATTTCTTGTGGCCCTGTTTATAACAGCAGGTAATGTAAAATATGGCAAAAACTCACGCCTTAGAAAGGATAGAATGACATTGCCCTATTACCTGTCCAAGGAAAAATCTAGAATAAGTGCTGCAGATTTTCTACATAGGGCAGATACGGCATCGTTCTGGAATCTGGAAGATATGATAGTAGATGAGGTGTTATCGGGTAATGTGCCCAGTGTTATGAGAGAGTTACGCAAGGTGGTATTTACCACTCCTGTGGTAGATAGCATAGAGATATTAAAACGCCCACATAAAGTAGAGATGTGGATACTGCCAGACTATATCTCAATAGGCAATGACAAAGATTATGTGAGAATGCCTATGGGACCATTGGCAGCTCAACGCATAGCCGATACACTGGGTTGTATCCTGCCTACTACATATATCGTGGACCGTATAGCCGAAGCCTCACAGGGGCATTTGGATATTTTCCCATTCCGTCCTTTGGGTACCAGAAACAGTCAACCTATCATCTATCAAGACAGTAACAACGCCATCAAAGCTCTGTATAAAGCATATGGATATAAATATGGAGAACTTATATCTGGACTTAAAAAAGACGTGGTTCTCACATATAAAATACATACTATAAAAGGAAACGAACGTCATGTGGCTATCTATGGTTGGCACCACCCCGATGGTCGTGTACAGCAACCTCTACATACTCGCCACGGTAATTTCTATGCAGATTACAGCCACGGTATAAGAATGATATACCGCACAGTAAAAGTAGATGGTGTGGAGTACGATGCAAGAGAGATACTGGAATCTCCGTCACTATATCGCCTGCTGAGCGATGAGCCTATGCCACTGGGGCAGGCTTCGTATGCAGGATTTCCTAGGTATTGATAGTTGATGTAAAACAATAAAAAAGCGAGGGCAAGCCCTCGCTTTTTTATTATCATCGTGAGATGATTATCAGTATTTGTGTACTGTGTTTTCTATTTCTTCCTGTGTGATTTTGGTCTTGTCCATTGCCCTCCAAGCATATATGATGTATGCCAGTACAAATGGTATAAGAAGAGACACACAAGACATCACCAGTAGGGTAAATTCACTGGAAGAACTGTTGGCTATTGTGAGCGAACTTTGAAGGTCTGTAGATGAAGGGTAGTATGCAGTACCATTAAATCCTGCTGTAAAGAACACCGCCATCACCACCAGTACCGTTCCTATGCCCGCAGTCCATATACCATAGCGTGAACGTGTAAAGGCTCCTGCCCACAACCCTAGCAGTACACCTACCACACCTATGAGTAACATAACCAGTACGGCAGGCATAGCGAGCAGATTGTGGAGATATTTATATGCCTCCATAAATACCATTCCGTCTTCGTTTACGGCATATCCTTCGCGTACTAGAAGGATACCTGCCCACGATAGGAAAAATACCAAAAATGGCACTGAAAATATGCGTATCGCTTTACGCATCTTTTCTTCCAGAGCATCGTCCTGTACATTGTTTATGATGTACAGTGCTCCCAGTATAGCTGTAAGACATACCAGTGTGAGACCCAGTAGCACAGCGTGTGGACTTGCCAGTGCTTCAAGACCTCTCCACGCACTACCCCAAGTGCTTATAACAGGAGCCGTACTATCCAGTATAGCCATCTTGTTTACCACAAAATCACTACCTGTAAAGAACGTGCCCACTGCCACTCCCACTACAAATGGGGCGAGAAAACCATTGGCTACCAGTGCTATCTGAAAGCCCTTTGTGCCCAATAGATTGTCTTTTTTATTGAGAAATTCATAAGACACTGCCTGGAATACAAACGTTATGAGCAGTAGTATCCATACCCAATACGCACCGCCGAAGCTCGTGCTGTAAAACAACGGGAATGATGCAAAAAATGCACCGCCAAATGTAACGAGTGTCGTAAAGGCCAGTTCCCATTTACGTCCCGTAGAGTTTACAACCATACTTTTCTCTATGGCTGTAAGACGTGGATTAACCAGATGTAGATTGGCTCCCTGTACAAACATCAGGAACACCAGCAATCCCCCTAAAAGGGATATAAGACACCACCAGTAGTTTTGTAAAAATATATATGACATAGTTTTTCCTGTTTTTGAGATTATTCGACTTCGGGACCTTTCTTGATAGCATTAATCATTATTCTTATCTCTATGATGAGGAACAATGCAAATATCGTCAGGAATAAAAAGAATGTAGTCTGTACCGCAGCCGCACTGACACTGGACGTCGCTACATTGACAGGGAGTAGTCCCTGTATGGTCCAGGGCTGACGTCCTACTTCGGCTACTATCCAGCCTGCTTGGCCTGTGAGATATACCAGTGGAACAGATAAAAATGCCAAATAATGCAACCATTTTATCTCCCCTATGCGATTCTTATATCCAAACCACAATACCAGCAGTAGTACTAGGGCTATGAACATACCTCCGCCTACCATCACACGGAACGACCAATATACCATATCTACTGGAGGTATGACATCTTCTGGACTTTCCAGATAGCCATAACCCATATATTGCACGTTTTCTTCCAGTACGCTGCGCGCTATCGATGCAGCATCGGGGTCGGTGTCTTTAAGTGTGCGATATTCCTCCAATGCAGCAAGAGCAGTGCGCCCTTTTTCCATCTTTTCTTCGACAGAAGGTATTACATTGCCTTCGTTATCTGTGTATCCGTTTATGATGTCGTTAATGCCAGGAACATAACCATCTATATCGTGTGTGGCCAGTATAGATAACATTCCGGGGATTTCTACACCAGGTATTATGCTGAATGGTGCACGACGACCACCGTCTTCAAGACCTTCGGCAGCGGCCAGTTTCATAGGTTGGTATTCGGCAGCGTGAACACCAGATATATCTCCCGATAGCATAACGGCCATCGTTCCAGCCATAGCTACTGCAGCTCCTACAAATGCACTCTTACGGGCAAACTCTACATTGCGTTTACGCATCAAGTAGTAGCAGCTCACCCCTACCACAAATACACCACCCGTTACCCAACCACTGGTTACCGAATGTATAAATTTGCTCACTGCCACGGGATTTGTAATCACCTCCCAGAACGCATCTACCGATGCCATCTCGCTACGTACCGTATCGGGATTAAAAGTAGTGCCTACTGGGTGTTGCATCCAGCTGTTGGCTACCAATATCCAGTAGGCAGAAATAGATGCTCCTATGCCCGTAAGCCAAGTTGAGATAAGGTGAAAACGTTTGCTCACTTTCTCCCACCCAAAGAACATCACCGCAAAAAACGTAGCCTCCATAAAGAAAGCCAGTATACCTTCTATGGCCAGTGGGGCTCCAAATATGTCTCCCACAAACCAAGAATAGTTGCTCCAGTTGGTTCCAAACTCAAATTCCAATATAATGCCTGTGGCTATTCCCACCGCAAAATTAATGGCAAAGAGTTTCATCCAGAACTGTGTAGTTTTTTTCCAGTAGTCATCTTTTTTGACTACATAAAGCGTCTCCATTACCGCTATGGCCAGTGCAAGACCTAGTGTAAGTGGCACAAATAGCCAGTGATAGGCTGCCGTCATAGCAAATTGGAGTCTAGACCAGAGAAGTACGTCCATAGTTTAATCTGTTATTAAATTTAATGTATCTTTATTTTCTGTATAGTCATTTTTTATAAGATGCTCGCCTACCATTTGGCTCTTCTGCTCATCGTTCATACCAGACATCACAGGGCGGAAGAAAAATACTCTAAGCACAGCAAAGAGTATGACTACTTTAAGGAGAATGAGCCACCACAGCTCTCTTCCCCACGTCATATTCTTAAAACCATCTCTATAAAAACGCCAAATAGATTTTATCTTTCCCATAAGAATTATTGTTCTGTAAAAGTAGGAAAAAAAATTATACCTAATGACAATAATTGTTATTTCATATAAATTTTATCTATCTATCCATAGATAAAACCATATAAAAATCCCACATAGCGCCTATGTGGGATATAATGTGATTATAGAGTAAAAAAATTATTTCTTAAAGTCTGCACCCATAAATATACGGGGTAGGTTACAGCCTATGTAGTTGCCTATTATAGCCCATATCCAAGCCATAAGAAGTGTAGATGTAAGACGTCCATTGAGTAGAGCGAGGGCATAGTAAAAAGCATCGGCTACACAGTGGGGCAGTCCACATAGTATAAATACTGGCACACCAAAGAGTAGCGGCAGATAATTTTTCTCACGGGCTCCATATACCGCCAGTGTCATTATCATTCCCGTGCCCGCTGATGTAACCAATAGCCCTATCCACGATGCACTGTCACGAGCCGTAAGGATAGTAGATAGATTGGCCATAAGGGTGTCGTTTGTCACATAAAGAGCTATAATCGCTGCCAGGAAACAACCCACTGCATTACCCGCCAACATCAATATAAGACGAGGTATTTGCTTTACGGGAAGATAGCCAGACTTACCAGTGTATAGCTGGGCTCCACACATCACCACACACAAAAGCCCAAAGGCAAAAAGCACAGCCCCGGCTATTCCTCCTACACGCAGATATACCAATCCTGCTACACCTATGAGCAGCCCTGCATAAACACTCATCGATAAAAAATGCTTCATACTACTATTATGTTTATCTATGTTTAGAGAGCTTCAAAGGTACTTATTTTTAACATAACATCAAAAGCTTATATGGCGAGCATTGATAGTTAAGTGGGGTACTGTGTCACGAGCATTTAGTCTATATTTGGGGTATCCCATACTACTGTCTTATCACAGTGAACCATAACTACTTGGTCGGCTATCTGGATACGGAAATCGCCTTCTTCCAGTGTCCATTTTTTATCATAGTTCACAAAAGCAAGTTCTCTGGCTGGAACAGATAGTTTTACTACTTTGCTTTCACCTGCCTGTAAATCTATCTTTTCAAAAGCTCTCAATCTTCTAGAATCTGGTACTAGACTAGCAATTATATCACTGGAATATAG
>JAFYKQ010000085.1 GCA_017537565.1 Flavobacteriales bacterium | reverse complement strand
TTTACTTTTTTTAAGTAAAATTTCACTACCTTTATATTTCAAGACCTAAAAACTAACACCTTTATTAAAAATTATTTTGACAATCGAGCAGGAAAAATCTTTTCCTGCTTCTTTTTTTATATAAAAGCGTACATTTGTAGGATTAAAAAGAAACACACATATGAACATACTTTTTATAGATACTACCGACCCTTATCTATGGGATACCCTTACCACACAGGGACATAGCTGTACACTGGACGCTACCCGCCCTCGCGAAGAGGTAATGCGAGATATGCACCTCTATGATGGTTTTATCATACGTTCTCGTTTTAAGATAGATAGAGAATTCATTGACGCCTGCACACAGCTGCGTTTTATAGCACGTGTGGGCGCGGGACTTGAAAACATAGACTGTGAGTATGCCGCTTCTCGTGGTATAGCCCTTATATCTGCTCCCGAAGGCAATCGTCAGGCCGTAGGTGAACACGCCGTAGGCATGCTGCTGGCTCTTATGCGTAGAATACTCATAGCCGATGACCAGGTAAGACACGGGCGTTGGATACGGGAAGGAAACCGAGGTTATGAAATACAGGGCCGTACGATAGGTATCATAGGATACGGTAATATGGGTGGCAGTTTTGCCCGTTGCGTATCGGGATTCCGTCCTGCCGAGGTACTGGCATATGACATAAAGGAAGGTGATTATTCAGATGATTACGCCCGCCGTGCGACGATGGAAGAACTATATGAAAAAGCCGACGTGATAAGCCTACACGTCCCCCTTACAGAACTCACTCGCGGTATGATAAATGCCGATTTCTGGAAAGGATTTAAAAAGCCTGTATATTTCATTAACACTGCTCGCGGTGCCTGCTGTGATACGGCTGCACTGGTAGATGCCATAGAAAAAGGCGTGGTTACTGGTGCTGCACTGGACGTACTGGAATATGAAAAATCTTCATTTGAGAATTTCTTTGATGGAGAGAAAATGCCTGCGGCATTTGAATATCTCATATCTTCTCCACGCGTTGTACTCACCCCACATATAGGAGGCTGGACTCACGAGGCCAACCGCAAGATGGCTCGCGCCATTATAGATAAGATAGCAGCCTTGGAGGCTTAAAAAAAAGATGTATATTTGTAGTGTGAGCTAGATAGAAAATAAACATTATAAGCCTTTATAGTTATGACTCGTACCCGTGCCCAAGAATCCAGCCGAGCCCTTGAAAGGATATATGTTACTATGCGACATCTGTTTAATCGCGGTTTTTATAAACCGGGAGGCATATCTGGTGATGCACTACTCAAATCCCTTATCACTCTCTCGCCCGAGATTTATGGCAGTATGACAGACGAGGAAAAAGTAGAACTGGACGGTATGGTCTATGTTCTGGAACGTCTGCCTATGGGGATAGAGGAATGTCGCTATATACATTTCACATCTGAAGAAGGTTACGAGAAATCTTTCACGCCTATCATACCTCAACGCCGCCGCAACTGCTGTTTCCGCATAGATGACGAACAGATGAACATACAGATAACCCACGGCCGTAGCGACCTGTATGATATGCTCTCTCACCTTACATTCCTTTTCAACGAATCTGAAAAGATAATGCGTCACGCTATGCCCAAAAATTCTGTCTTCTCCCGCGAATGGAAAAAGATAGAAGAACTGGTAAAACGTGACTGCACACTGGAGAAAGGACAGGAAGAGATATACATATCATACCTGGCGGTACTACTGGGACGTTCATATGAGGAGGTTATCTCTGCCACACACAGACTCTCTACCAAGGATAATCCATACCGTATATTCCACATCATATATCATCTGGGACTGCTATCTATAGAGGAATCTGTATCGGGACTGGACCGAGAGATATCTTTCTCTTCGCTCTTACGTGAACGCATAGGTCATCACGTTTATGGTTCTATGTGGGCTACCGAAGTCAAAAAGATACTGGTAGAAAAAGGCTTGGAAAGAAGACCTCTGCACGTTATAAGTGCCAATATGCATAGTGTGATGAACACTTTTTATGCTACCGAGGCCCTTTCTCACACAGAATCCTGCGATGAGCTATATGTAAATCTATCACTTGATGAAAACTGCCATTTACGCTCTCGCGTTAAAGAATATGCATTAGGGCACGGTATGATACATATAGATGATGCATCTGGTGCCAATGTAGATGTACAGATATTTGATTGTAGTCTTATACCATCTCTTAAAGATAGATATAAGGATACTGCCATAGAGGCGACACCTGTCATACTGGTCATAGACTACGCATTTGGAGAGCAGGCATACGAGATAATGGACGAACTGTTACGCCCTATAGAACCCGACACCCATACCAAGGTCTTCCTGGATATAAAATCCATATCCATTATGGGAAAAGCAGGCATACTATGTGGACACAAGGGCGATATAATGATACCTACGGCACATATTTTTGAAGGTACGGCAGACAACTACCCTTTTGACAATGCTTTAAGTGATGATGATTTTAAGGATTGTGGTATCGCTGTATACCAAGGCCCTATGATTTCTGTACTGGGTACTTCGCTACAAAACAAAGACATACTGGAATTCTTTATGCGTTCATCGTGGAGGGTTATAGGTCTGGAAATGGAAGGAGCTCACTACCAGAAGGCCATTCAAGCACATTCGCGTATAAGAGGAAATATATCCAGCGATGTGGTATTGCGTTATGCTTATTATGCGTCTGACTGTCCACTGGATACTTCCACCACACTGGCACAGGGACCTATGGGAGTAAGCGGCGTTCTCCCTACATACCTCATCACCCGCAAGATAATAGAACAGATAATCTCTCAATAAACCAATGATATCCAAAGATACCATAGAACGTGTGTTCTCCACCCTTCAAATAGAAGAGGTGATAGGGGATTTTGTCCAACTGAAACGTTCGGGAGCCAACTACAAGGGACTTTCGCCTTTTTCAGACGAGAAAACACCTTCGTTTATGGTATCCCCAGCCAAAGGTATCTGGAAAGACTTTTCATCTGGCAAGGGAGGTAATGCCGTTACATTTGTAATGGAGGTAGAGCACTGCTCATACCCCGAAGCTATACGCTACATAGCCCGCAAATACAACATAGACATAGAAGAAACCGAAGTCTCTTCACAAGAAAAAGAAGCCGCACAGGAACGCGATAGTCTTTACATAGTTACAAAATATGCAGCGACTTGGTTTAAGAAGCAGATGCACGAGACCACCACAGGACGCAATGTGGCTCTTTCATACTTCCGCTCACGAGATATAAATGACGCTATGATAGAGCGTTTTGCATTGGGGTATTGTCCAGATGACTGGGACGCTTTTACTCGTAGTGCATTGGAGGCAGGATACAGGAAAGAATATCTGGAGAAGACAGGTCTTACCATATTCCGTGAGGACGGCAGATGTATGGACCGTTTCCGTTCGCGAGTGATATTCCCTATTCATACTTTTTCTGGTCGTGTAGCAGGATTTGGTGGGCGAACGATGCAAAGCGAAAAATCCATAGCCAAATATCTCAACTCCCCCGAAAGCGATATCTACCACAAGAGCGATATCCTCTATGGACTCTATCAAGGCAAAAACGCCATCATAAAACAAGATTCCTGCTACCTGGTAGAGGGTTATATGGACGTTATATCTATGCACCAGAGTGGCATAGAAAACGTGGTAGCATCTAGCGGCACATCACTTACAGAAGGACAGATACGACAGATAAAACGCCTCACACAGAACATAACGGTGCTCTATGACGGTGATGCAGCAGGCATTAGGGCTTCGTTCCGTGGGATAGATATGCTACTGGCTGCTGGCATGAACGTGAGGGTACTATCATTCCCCGATGGTGATGACCCAGATTCATTTGCTCGTAAACACACCGCTACAGAACTACGCAATTATCTGGAAGAAGAACGTACAGATTTCATCGACTTTAAGGCACGTATGCTACTGGACGAAGCACAAGGCGACCCTATACTTAAATCTCGTCTAGTACGCGACATAGTAGTATCTATATCCAAGATAGCCGACCATATAAAACGAGAACTATACATCAAGGAGTGCTCTCGTATAATGGACGTGAGTGAGGCTTCGCTCTTCCGCGAACTATCACAGATAGACCATCACAATGCCCGCGAGTACCAGCAGGCGGCACAGCGTGCCGCAACTCGTGCAGCTGCTGCTGCACGACTCAAAGTAGCTCGCGATGGAGAAAACACGCAGGAGGAAGACACCAGTATCATACGTCTGGAAAAAGATATCATATCTCTACTGCTACACAATGCACATATGCCTATACATATGGAAGAGGTAATAGACACGGTAGATGAAAATGGAGATATAAAACAAGAAAAACATTCGTATGATACGACAGTAGTGGAAGAAGTGATAGACAGCCTTTCGGCCGATGGGATAAGTTTTACCGACAGCACCCTGTCAATAGTATATAACGGGATAAAGAGTGCCTATGATGCTGGCGAAGAGATATCACATCATCTTTTCCTAACGAGCGATAATACAGATGTTATAACTGCCGTATCAGACATTATGACAGACTCCCCCGTCCTGCACAAATGGGACAAGGTAGGCATAGACATTACAGAATATAAATATGTGGCACACACATACACACGAGACCTCATATTGCGTTATCGTGTAGTGATGGTGGACAAGATGATAAAAGAGGCCTGTGATGAGCTTTCACGAGTGGAGAGCGAGGGAGGATATGACGAAGAATTAATAAAAAAATTGATGCTCCTTAGAAGCATCAGTACTAGACTGAATAAGGAACTGGGAGGAAGAGTAGTATGACACACTTTTTATATAACATAGCTATGTACGCCCTATGGGGAGCGATGAAGTTGCACGCTCTCTTTAACCAGAAGACACGTCTGGCAGTACGTGGGCGTGAAGAATGGAGAAAAAGACTCAAAGAAAAAATAGATGCTCTACCTGCAGGGGGTAAGAGAGTATGGTTTCACGCTAGTTCGTTGGGAGAGTTTGAACAGGGGCGTCCTGTGATGGAAAGTCTTAAAAAATCACACCCCGATGTGCAGATAATACTCACTTTCTTTTCGCCATCGGGATATGAGGTAAGACGTGATTACACTGGTGCCGATGTGATAGAATACCTGCCAATAGACACCCCAAGTGCAGCTCACGACTGGGTAAAAATGATAAAAGTCGATGCCGTAGTTTTTATCAAGTATGAATTCTGGGCAAACTATTTATACCAGATAAATCGTCGTGGAATACCACTATATCTCATAAGTGCTCGTTTTTACAAGGAGAGTATCTTCTTCCGTTCATATGGTGGTTTTATGAGAAAACTACTCCATCTATTCACACATATCTACACCCAAGACACACGCAGCGAGATACTACTAGACTCACTAGGACTAGAGAATCACTCTATGGCTGGCGATACACGTTTTGATAGGGTGAGAGATATATTAAAACAAGACTGCTCACTACCATTTATGGATACATTCTGTAAAGACAGGAAAGTAATAGTGGGAGGCTCTATGTGGGAAGACGACTATCGAGTGATGACATCTCTCATAAAAGAACTCGCTCCACAGAGCGATATATGCTACGTCATCGCTCCACACAATATAAACCGAGAAGAAATAGAGGAGTTCCGCCGATTGCTACCAGTGACATCTGTATGTTACAGCCAGATGACACCTACCGCCTTACGAGAGGCTCGTGTACTAATACTGGATACCATAGGCATACTCACACGTGTGTATTCCTATGCACATATATCATACGTTGGGGGAGGTTGGACACCATCTGGTATACACAATGTTCTAGAACCAGCTGTATTCTCACGACCTGTGATATGCGGCCCTCTCTACACTCCATACATAGAAGCCGTAGGAATGTACAAGGCCGGTGGGCTGATAGTCATAAACGATGGCACTACGCTTATATCGGCAGTGAAGAACTGTATGTATGATACCGATTTTTATAACACCACCGCTCGTGCGGCAGGGCTATATGTAGAGCAGAACGCCGGTGCTACATCACGCATAGTAAAAGCACTAGAAAGTGCTATCTATCCACAACTTTAACCACAAAACCTACATCGATGAAAGAAAACAACGCATCACAAGACGCATTCTACAGCAAATTCAAGACTCAACTTGAAACAACTATGCATTTTCCATCTATATATACATATAAATTCATCGTTCCCAATTCTACCGATGCGTCATCACGCATAAAAGAGATTTTTGATGCTACGGGGGCTGTTATATCTGCCAGACCATCTGCCAAAGGCACATACTCTTCCATAACCATCAGCGTGATGATGGATAGTGCAGATGACGTAATAGCAAAATATCGCTCTGTAGGCAGTATAGACGGTGTGGTTATGCTTTAATCTTCCACATAGACAGCGGTACCGGCCGCTGTAACCATTAGCATACTACCGTTGGAACCTACTGTTTCATAGTCTAAGTCCACACTTATAACCGCATTGGCTCCCATAGCAGCGGCACGCTCCTGCATTTCTTGCAGTGCAGCATCTTTGGCCTTGCGTAGTACGCCTTCATATGACGATGAACGTCCTCCTACTATATCTGTAATAGAAGCAAAAAAATCCTTAACGACATTGGCACCTACTATGGATTCGCCAGTTACTATACCGTAATAACGTGTGATACGGCGTCCTTCAATGTTTGGGGTGGTAGTTGTAAGCATAATATGTTTTCTTAATGTTATTATTATGAACAAATATAGAACTTTTTTTCTATTCTATGTATATCATTTAGCCTGCAAGTGATACTCGATGGCTTTTTATACATTAGACGAGAGAAAGCTTAAAAAGGTTTCAAGAACACGAGATTTTAACATTTAAAATAAAAATGGGCGTGCTACGCACGTCCATTTGATGATGATGCTAATATCCAGGATTTTGTTTAAGACTTCCCCCAGATAATTGTATTTGTTTTTCGGGTATGGGGAAAAGAGCATTACGTGGCCAGGAAAATCGTGAGTCTGGATTGCTGCTCTCTCCTAGTGCCGATATGGGTATAATAGGGTCATACAACCGCCCCTGACGTATAAGGTCAAAGAACCTATCATACTCCATAGCCATCTCTCGGCGTCTCTCCAGCAGTATGGCATCTAGCAGGTCTTGGGCAGTAGCATAGTCATCGGCTGTAACAGCAGATAGACCTGCACGCTGTCTTATGGAGGACAGATATGTGTATATGTCATCACTATCGGGTTCTATGTGCCATAGGGCTTCACATAGTATGAGCAATAGGTCGGCATAACGCAATACACGATAGTTTTTATTACTCTGCCAAGAATCCACAGTGGCAGATTCGCCTGTTTTGGATACATAGGCCTTGTAGTTATAATAAGTGTTTTCGGTAGGAGATATGACCTGTACACCGTCCCACAAC
>JAFYKQ010000084.1 GCA_017537565.1 Flavobacteriales bacterium | reverse complement strand
CCGACGGATCTAAGTATCGCTGACTTTGCCTCCTCCGTTCGGGGTTACGCCCCTCTCTCCAGAGGCAAAGTCAAACAATGTACAAAGATACAACTTCCAATCTTTTTCTATCTTCCAGTGTCTACTTTTTCGGTAGCAACAACCCTAAAGTGAAGCCCAAAACAATAAAAAGATACGTTAAATTATGAAGATGGTGGACAGAAAAAGTGAACAAGAAAAGTAAAAAGGTGGACAAAAAATTCAGAATGATACCCAAAATGACACCCAAAAGGCAAAGAATGATACTCAAGAAGCAAAGGATGACACCAAAAATTAAAGAATTAAACCTTAATGTTCTCGAAGCAAACTTCGGAAATGACTGTAATGGGTCAATAAACGATTGCTTGAGAAAAGAAAAATAAGATGGTATACCACACCTATGAAAGTCTTACATCTCTCTTCTTTTGAGAAGCAAAAAGAGTATACTTTGGTACTTCTCAAAAATTCCTAGTAAAAGGTAGACGGATATAAAGAAACTGATAACATCTGCAAATGAGAGGGACAAAGCCCATTTTAAAATAGTGTAAAGCCACTGCTATAAAAGACCTCTTAAATTTAGCGATAAAGCCAGTTTAGTTTACTCCTATACTATATATACATTGGACTAAACTAAACCACTAAATTTAATAACAATCGCAGGTGCAATTTCAGCTCCAATTAAAGGCAATTTTACCATGCAACGGAATGCAAATATGCTAAAAATTCAAAAAAAAGTGAGTTTTTGCAGATTTTATTGGTTTCTTTGCAAAAATATAGTCCCCTGCCTGTCCCCCGAACGAACTTTTGTTCTTCGGATAAACTTTGTAATACGCTATGCATCAAATACTTGCAAGGTTGTAAATAGGCATTAAAAAAAATATTTTGCATCGGGAAATAAAATTTTAGCATCGTTTTATAACGAAGTGAAATAGTGTGAAGAAATGATATTCTCTTTATATTGATAAAAGAAAGGCATTGCCTTTCTTTTTGTTATATATGGCCTATAATCCAACAACTAAAATTAGGTTATAATAATTATAGCTGTTTTGCTATGTGTTGCTGATCTAAAATAAACATTTTATGTCCTTTTTAGAACCTTGCTAATCAAACTTTCCTTATTACATTTGTGCCATTAAAATAACCCGAGTTTTGCAAGTAAAATAAGATTTAAATGAATATGAAAAAAGGATTGTTAGGGTTACTCACCCTATTGGTTTTATGCGGTTGCAGTGATGAAAAGGATAGCGGTATAAAAGCTCCTATACGTGTGATGACAGAAATTGTATCTGCCTCAACGAGTGCAAATACTCAATCATATGTGGGTATAGTTGAGGAGAGTGAGGCTACATCTGTAAGTTTTACCAGTATGGGAGTCGTGAAGCGAGTCTTGGTAAGCGAAGGTCAGACGGTGGGTCGTGGACAACTTATAGCCGAGATGGACGACACGCAGGCTCGTAATTTGCTCTCTGGGGCAGAGGCACAGATGTCACAGGCCAACGATGCATTGAAACGCTATAAGATGTTGTATGATAACGGTTCTCTGCCTGAAGTCAAATGGGTAGAGGTTCAAAGTAAGGTCGCTCAAGCCAAATCACAGCTGGAAATAGCACAAAAGAACTTGAAAGATTGTAAATTGACGGCACCTGTAGCTGGTATCATCGGTAAAAAGATGGTGGGAGCTGGCGAAACGGCACTTCCTTCACAGACTGTGGTAACTATTCTAGACATAAGCAATGTAAAGGTTAAAGTAGCCATACCTGAAGTAGAAATGAGTGGTATTACAGCTAATACACCGACTATGATTAAGGTTGAAGCTGCCAATAAGGAAATAAGCGGAGGCAAAATAGAAAAAGGTATCCAGGCAGATGCTCTTACACATACCTATGATATAAGAATCAACGTGCAGAACGACGATAGGAAGTTGCTGCCAGGAATGGTGGCCAATGTGAGTCTTATCCCTACAAATGACGATAAAAACTATTACAATGTTCCCATCACATCGGTGCAGAAAAAGGTAGATGGTTCATTGTTTGTATGGGTGGTAGATAAGGATAATACGGCTCATCGTCAGGCGGTAAGTATAGGCGATACTATGGGTAATAGAATTTCTATCACACACGGTATAAATAGTGGAGACCGCATAGTGATAGAGGGTTATCAGAAATTGAGTGAAGGTACAAAAGTAGTATATTGATAAACGGTTAAAGGAGAATGATGATATGAAGAAAATGGATTGGCTGAAATGGCCATTGAAACATTACTCAATAACACTTCTTATTGTAGCTATACTGTTTATAATGGGAGTCTTTGGTATGTATGTGATGCCCAAGGACGAATTCCCTCACGCCACTATACGACAGGGGGTAGTGGTGGCTGCGTGCCCTGGAGCTACCAGTGAAGAGGTAGAGCAGCAGGTGGCACGACCACTAGAACGCTATCTCTTTACTTATGGTGAAGTGAACCGTTCCAAAACCACTACGACATCACAGAACGGTATGTGTATTGTAATGGTGAGGTTAAACGATAATGTGAACAACAAGGACGAAGTTTGGTCTAAAATAAAACACGGATTAAATCAGTTCAAATCATCGTTGCCTTCTAGTGTGATAGCACTGGTTACAAACGACGATTTTGGCAATACATCGGCATTGCTTATTGCCATAGAGAGTGACCAGCGTAGCTACCGCGAACTTAAACAGTACAGCGATGACATAAGTGATAGATTGCGTCGTATTCCATCTGTGGCCAATGTAAAACTATTAGGCGAACAAAAAGAGCAGATTTCACTATATATCGACCGTCAACGATTGCAGGCCTATGGCATAGGACAGCAGATGCTTTTCTCACAATTGCAATCACAGGGTGTTACAACCATAAGTGGTAGCATAAGCGATGGTGACCAGCAAATCCCTATTCACGTAGAAACGGTGGATAATAGTGAAGAGGAGATAGCCAATCAAATCATTTACAGCGACCCTGCAAGTGGTAAAGTGGTACGTGTAAGGGATATAGCCCGTGTAGTACGTGAGTATGACCCTATGGCGAGTCGTATAGAGCATAATGGTCACCCTTGTGTACTCCTGTCTATGGAAATGACTCCGGGAAATAATGTCATTCAATATGGAAATGATGTTGACCGAGTGCTAGATGAGTTCAGGGAAAATGAGTTGCCTGCAGATGTCAATGTCACCCGCATAGCCGATAAACCAAAGGTGGTCGCGATGAGCATTACGTCTTTTTTACGAGACCTCATCATATCGATGATTATCATCATTCTAGTGATGATGGTGCTTTTCCCGCTACGTTCGGCTATCGTGGCGGCCATTACTATCCCGCTGAGTACTTTTGTGTCGGTGGCCATTATGTATATGGTGGGTATAGAACTTAATATCGTGACACTGGCGGCTATGATAGTCGTGCTGGGTATGATTGTAGATAACTCCATTGTGATAATAGATGGTTATCTGGAATATTTGGGTAAGGGATATAAGCCAAATGATGCAGCAATAGAATCGGTCAAGCAGTACTTCCTGCCTATGATGCTGGCCACTATATGTATATGTGCCATATTCTTTCCTTTTCTCCTCACGATGAAGGGTGTTTTACATGACTGTCTTGAGGATTTTCCTTGGACTATTACCATTAACCTTTAGTATCGCTAATCCTTGCTATAACTATCATTCCTCTGCTGGAAGTTCATATCATTAAACCGGGAAAAATAAACACTAATGGTAATGCAATTACCAGTTGGGTGCAGAATACGTATGATAAAGTGCTGGATTGGACTTTCCGTAACCCGTGGAAAATGATAGGTGGCGGTATAGCCGTCATTTTGTTATCTACTCTCATTTTTTCTACACTGAAGATACGTCTATTCCCATATGCCGACCGCGACCAGTTTGCAGTTGAGATATTTCTTCCCGATGGTAAAGGACTGGCAGAAACAGAACTTATAGCAGATTCTGTACAACGTGTATTGGAAAAGGATAAACGCATAGTGGGTATAACTGGTTTTATAGGGTGTTCGTCCCCACGTTTTATGGACGCCTATGCTCCTCAAATAGCGGGGAACAATTATGCCCAGTTTATAGTCAATACTTCATCAGATAAGGCGACAATCGCCCTACTGGAAGAATACCAACCTCGACTAGGCGAAGCATTCCCCAATGCATATGTTAAGTTTAAACGTCTGGATTATCTGGAAGTAAATGAACTGGAATATCGTTTCTATGGCAATAATATAGATTCGTTGCACGCTGTAGCCGAAGAGCTTATGAAACATATGCGAGAGATGAAGGAACTGGAATGGGTGCATACAGACTACCTATTGCCATATCCTATTGTCAACGTAGAACTGGACCCTGTGAAATCGGCACAGTTGGGTATTACCCGTGCCAATGCCCAAATTACACTGGGTACGACATCGGGAGATATGAGAGTAGGACAGGTGTGGGAGAACGACTATGAACTGCCTCTCATCGTGAAAGATGATGGCGATATGACATTTTCAGACATAGAGAACATAGGTGTTTCGGTGCCTATGAGTGTGCTTTCGGGTGCGGTAAATAATGCCAATAGCACTGTCGCGTTACGACAGGTGGCAAACGTAAAACCCGCGTGGAGCGAAAGCCGTATAGTGCATCGTGGAGGTGAACGCTGCATCACGGTGACGGCACAGTTTGCACAAGGTGTTTATACTGCTCCTATAGAAAAGGAAATAGCCCGTATTATGCAGGAGGATATCATATTGCCACAGGGAGTACGCAGTGAAGTGGGTGGTGAAATAGAATATGGCAACGAGGCTATGCCTCAAATTTTTGGAGGGATTGCTATTGCTCTGGTTGTGGTGTTCTTCTTCCTGTTGTTCAATTTCAAAAAATACGGTATTACGCTCGTTTGTATGGCTGCATTGGGACTGATGATACCTGGGGCATTGATAGGGCTGGGACTGATGAACCGTTCATTGGGACTTACTTCCATATTTGGCCTCATAACGCTTATGGGAATGATTATGCGTAATGAAATACTGATATTTGAACACGCTATTGATTTGATTAAGCGATATGTGGCAGAATATGGTGACTGGACTGTAAACCGTAAGGCTTATAACGAAGCCGTTAAACAAGCTGCCTATGATGCAGGTAAGCGACGTATGGTACCTATTTTCCTTACCACAGCTACTACAGCTGTAGGTGTGGTGCCAATGATTATAGCTCAGTCATCGTTCTGGATGCCTGTGGGTGTCACTATATTTGCCGGAGGGATAGGTTCGCTTATTTTGGTAGTTACTATGCTGCCTGTCATTTATTGGAAGGTTAATACGAAATAATTATGAAGAAGATATTATCAATCATATTTTTAGTATGCTCGTTGGCAGCATCGGCACAGACATATACATTGCAACAGTTAAAGGATTCGGCGTTGCACAACAATATAGCCGTACGTAATGCACGATATGATATAGATGCTGCCCGAGAACAGCGTAAAGAGGCTCTTACCAAGTATTTTCCCAATGTAAGTGCTATG
>JAFYKQ010000083.1 GCA_017537565.1 Flavobacteriales bacterium | reverse complement strand
TACGACCGATGGAGCTGCACAGGATACCATCTATCGTGCTACACGTGGTGATATGGCCTATGACGGTTCATATGCCGTAGCGGTGGTTAAGGCTCCGTTTGCTGTTACCAGAGAGATGAAAATAGCCAAAAAGAAAGCCGATGATATGCCAAAGGATACATTGGTTATCAAGATGTGGGGAGAAAAAGAATTAAAGACTTATGCTCCTGTTACGGGTTATAAAAAAGGTAGTAAGGCACAGTGGTTGGCTTGGCAGTGGGATAAGGAAAAACCTGTAAAGGATACTGCCAAAAAGAAAGCAGAAAAACCTGCCGAAAAGGTAGCCGTAAAACCAGCCGAGAAAAAAGAAACTGCCGCTGCCGATACTGCCAAAAAGAAAAAAACGGTAGAGAAAAAACCACAGGGTAAAAAACTATCTATCTCTTACCCTGGTGTTGTAGATAGTATTTACACATTCCAGTCTATCACAGAATATGAAACCAATGTTACGGGTACTCATTTCTTGATGGTGGAACTACACAAGGACAGCGTGGAACATAGCAGTGTGTTGCGTTTTGATACACGTACGTTAAAGACAGATACACTGCTTTCGGCAGCTGGTAAAGCTACCAAGATAGCACTAGACTCTCTAGGACAGGCAGCGTTCCTGTTCTCTCAAGATACAGCCAAAATAAAAACCTATGACCTATACTATGCTTCGGTAAAGGATAAAAAAGCAGGTGTATTAAAAGATGCTTATTCTCATCTACTTACAGATAGTACGGTGGTGGTGAGCGAGAATGCAGCACCATACTTTTCGGCAGATGGAGCTAGACTGTTCTTTGGTATAGGGAAGAAAGAGAAAAAAGCTCCCAAAGACACTCTCCTTACAGAAGAAAAAGCTCGTTTTGACTTATGGTCTTGGACAGATATGGTACTACAACCACAGCAACTGCTAGAAAAAGACCGCGAAAAGAAACGCACATACACTTGCCTTTATAACATCAAGTCTGGTAAAGCAGTACAACTGGCCGATGAAAATCTGGAAAGAGTAACAATTCCTAATCGTTCGCGTGGGAAATATGCTTTGGCGGGTGAAGATAAACCATATCGTCTGGATAACTCTCGTAATGGATCGTCGCGTCGTGATATCTACATAGTAGAGGTAGAGACAGGTAAACGCACTCTACTTATGAGTGATGTAGAACACTATCCTATGCTTTCTCCCGATGCCAAATACATAGTGTATTTTGACAGAGCAGATAGTTCTTACTATTCTATAGACCGCGTGAAGGGTACTCGTGTGAACATTTCGGCAGGTATAGAGGGTGATGTTCTTTATAACGAAGACGATGACCATATAGCATATCCTGTGTCTGAATACGGTGCATTGGGTTGGACTACGGGAGATAAACATCTGCTGGTATATGGTAAGTACAACGTATGGCAGCTAGACCCTACGGGTAAAACAGCACCACAGAATATCACTCGTCTTACTCCTCGTTCGCGTGATGCATATGTGAAACTTACTCGTTTTGAGCCAGACCCAGAACGTCGTCATATATCTGTGGGAGATAAACTGTACTTTACGGCTCTGGATAAAGAAAACAAAGACGGTGGATATTACTCTATGGTGTATGGTAGTGACGAAGGTGCCAAACCTATTGTTATGGAGCCTAAATACTACTATTCTGCCATCAAAGCCGAAAAGGCCGATAAATACATCATTCGTCATTGTACTTTCAGTCAGTTTCCAGATATAAGAGCGGTCTCTTCGCTTGAAAAACTAGACGACCAGGTGGTTCTTTCACGTGCCAATCCTGTGATGGATAGTCTGTTGTGGGGTAGCGAAGAGTTGTTCTCTTGGACTACATCAGATGGTGAAAAACAGGTAGGTGTGCTGTATAAACCAGTAGGATTTGACCCTAGTCGTAAATATCCTGTCATAGTGTATTTCTATGAGACCTATACAGATGACCTTCACCGTTTCTATACACCTGCTCCTAGCTATTCTACGGTGAATTTCCCATTCTTTGTATCAAATGACTATATCATCTTTATCCCAGATATCAAATACGCCAAAGACGGCTATCCTGGACGTAGTGCCGAAAAATCTATCATAAGCGGTACACTGGCACTTATAGATGAAGGCTATGTCAATCCAAAAGCGATAGGCATACAAGGACAGAGCTGGGGTGGTTATCAGGTGGCATATCTTGTTACCCGTACCAATATGTTTGCGGCAGCAGGAGCAGGAGCCCCTGTATCAAATATGACATCGGCATATGATGGTATAAGATGGGAGAGTGGTCGCAGCCGTAACATACAGTATGAAAGAGGGCAGAGCCGTATAGGTGGTACGCTATGGGAGCGACCTTGGCATTATATAGAAAACTCGCCATTGTTCTTTGCTCCAGATGTAAATACTCCGTTGTTCATTATGCACAACGATGCCGATGGTGCTGTGCCTTGGTATCAGGGTATAGAGTATTTTGTGGCGTTGCGTCGTTTGGGCAAACCTGTATGGATGATAAACTACAATGGGGACAGCCATAACCTACGTCCAGCATCGTGGGGTAACAGAATGGACCTTTCACATCGTCTGGAACAGTTCTTTGACCACTTCCTGAAGGGTAAACCTGCTCCGCAATGGATTAAGGAAGGTATCCCTGCTGTCAAGAAAGGAGAAACATACGGATACTAATTTAAATAGTTATAGATTAACTTAAAACAAAAGGGAGATGCCTTGGCATCTCCCTTTTTGCAGGTAATACCTGCCGCTGGTTTTAAAACCGCCAGCGGGTGCTACCCGCCACCCGTTCCATTGACATTAAGAACGTACGCAGGATAGCCAAACAAAATGCGACCGAGACCTCATTGTTCATAGCTTGTTAGACGAGCAGAGCGAGGCTAATAAAGCGAAGTTTGAGGTGAGGGCATTTTGGGCGCATGCTGCGTACTTCTGGTCACTGGGACAAAAGCTTGTTTCTTTTGCCTCTTTTCTTTGAAGCAGCAAAGAAAAGAGGAGAGAAAAGAAAGGCTCGCCACAGGCGAGCCTCTCTTTTATTTTAATCGTCACTTATAGCGTGTTTTCGTAAGGGATACGGTTACGTATAGAACGAGCCAACGTTATATGGTCTGCATATTGTATCTCTTCGCCTATGGAAACTCCGCGAGCGATAGACGTTACCTTGATGTCGCTGCCCTTGGGGAGAGTACGGTATATGTAGTATGATGTGGTGTCTCCTTCTATGGTAGATGAAAGAGCAAATATGATTTCTTTTACACTACCATTTTTAATCCTCTGTGTGAGGCTGTCTATCTCTATGTCGTTGGGCCCTATGCCTTCCATAGGTGATATGCGTCCTCCCAGTACGTGATACACCCCGCGATAAAGCCCTGTGTTCTCTATTGCTATCACATCGCGAATGTCCTCTACTACACATATCGTCTCGCTATCGCGGCTTTTGTCGGCACATATATCACATAGACCTTCGTCGCATATGTTGTGGCACACAGGACAATAATGTATGTCACTGGCCAAAGCCTCTATGGCTCGTGCTAATTCCAATATGTCTTCGCTGTTGCGACGTAATAGGTGTAGCGCCATTCGCAGGGCTGTTTTCTGACCTATGCCAGGAAGCGAAGCTATCTGTTCTACTGCTCGGGATAGAACGTGTGAAGGGTATTCCATCTGTGATATAAAGTATGTGTAATATACTATGCAAAAATATCCAAAAATACTGTACATTTGCAAAAGGATAAACCAGAATAATAAATAACTCTATGAAAATTTTCAGAATTTTAGTCTGCCTTGTGGCAGTGATAGCCAGCGGAGCTATGTTTGTATCGTGTGATAATACGCCAAAACTGCCAGTAGATGTGCAGTATGACATCGTGGCGATAGGAGATTACAAGACTATGGAGAGCAGCCGTCCCGAGATTACATTCACGGCCGATGGACGTTTCCACGGTACTACGGGTTGTAATAGATATTTCGGTGAATATACGGTAGAAGGTAATGCTATCACCATAGCCGATAATATGGGTATGACACGTATGTTCTGTCCAGAATCAGATTCTCAAGAGCAGCTTATAGCAGACCAATTGCCACGTATAGCAGAATTTGACGTGAAGGGAGATAACCTTACCCTTACCACGACCAACGGTCAAGTGTTGCATTGTGTGAAGTCTGCCGTTCAGCCAGAAGTGGAAGAACCTGTCGAGGAAAAAGAAGCAGAAACAGCCGTTGAAAGAGCCTATAATGCCGAAAAGTAAGTAATAATAGTCTATATGTCTATAAAATCCCGCAAACGTGCGTTTGCGGGATTTTTGTGTGCGTAAATTTTGGCACAAACGCCATTAAATCGTACCTTTGTAGGATTATGGAAAAAAGTATAGATAGGACAGAAAAGACATCTACACGTTATCTGGTAACAGATGATGGCATCAAGATATTGCATCGTGCTACACGAAGCAATATAGCACATCTGGCCTTTATATTTAATGTGGGTTCTCGAGATGAACTACCCTATGAACACGGCATGGCTCACTTTATAGAGCATTGTCTTTTTAAGGGGACATCTACCAGGAGGTCATCACAGGTGCTATCTCGCCTGGAAAACGTAGGCGGAGAGATGAATGCTTTTACTACCAAAGAAAATATATGTCTTCACGCTTCATTTATGCCAGAATATCTGGATAGAGCAGTGGAACTATTTGCTAGTATAACGTTTGACTCGGTGTATCCTGCTGCCGAATTGGAAAAGGAGAAAGGCGTCATAACAGATGAGATAAACTCCTATCTGGAAGCACCAGACGAACTCATATTTGAACAAGGAGAAGAATTGCTGTATCCTACTTCTCCGCTGGGACGTACCATACTGGGGACACCAGAATCTATATCGCGTTTTACACGAGAAGACGTATTGGCGTTCTGGGATAGGAATTTCTCGCGAGAGGATATGATAATATGTGTGAGCGGAGACTTCAATACAGACAAGGTATGTGAAGTGATAAAGAAGAGATTGGCTCCATATATGGATTATATATGCAAATCTCGTGAGCAGCGTCAACGTGTGTGCCCACCGCTTACACCTGCCATAAAAAAAGAACAGGTGATGGATACATACCAACGTCACGTGATTCTTTTATCCCGTGCATATCCATATGAAGACAGCCTTGATTATAGAACGATGGTCTTGCTTAACAATATGTTGGGAGGGCCTTCTATGACCTCTATGCTCAATATGTCGCTCAGGGAGCGACACGCGTTGGTCTATAACGTGGAGTCGTTTTATACGGCATATAGTGATGTAGGAACGGCAGGTATTTATATCGCTACCGAAGAGGATTCATATAAAAAAGCACTGACACTCACGTATAAGATACTTGATAAATTATCATCTAGCCCTATAAGCGAGAGAACTCTCGCTACTGCCCGCCACCAGCTATTGGGGCAGATGGCCATAGCATCAGAAAATGAAATCAATCAGTTGATATCATTGGGTAAGATATATATGGGCAGGGGACGTTGTGATAGCTATGAAGAGATGCGTCAAAAGATAGAAAGTATCACGCCCTATGATATAATGCGTGTGGCAAACGATGTATATAACCCAGATAATATAACGATGCTCACATTTAAGAGCGATAAAAAATGATAAGAAAATAGATATGCATTTTTCTGATAACCAATATAGTAAACTGGAAGAGTATGCTACATCACACAGTTCGCCACAGGGTGAACTGCTGGAAGAATTGGTGCGTACCACTTGGTTACGACTGCCCAATCCTCGTATGATTTCAGACGCATTCCAAGGCCGTATCCTATCTATGATATCACACTTGTTGCGACCACGTCGTATATTGGAATTGGGTACGTTTACGGGGTATTCGGCATTGTGTCTGGCAGAAGGTCTATCAGAAGACGGCGAACTTATAACGATAGACCGCAACGAAGAGTTGGAAGATTTGGCCGTATCGTTTTTTGAAAGGAGTAGCTATGCAGGCAAGATAAAGATGATGGTGGGAGATGCTATGCAGGTGGTGCCTACATTAGGCGGAGAGTTTGACCTCATATTTCTAGATGCCGACAAAAAGAACTATGTAAAATATCTAGATGTTCTACTTCCTCGCCTGTCGAGAGGAGGAGTGTTACTGTCTGACAATGTGTTGTGGAGCGGTAAAGTGGTAGAGGAACTGGACCCACGTGACCGTGATACGGCAGTGATAATGGAGTATAATGATATATTGGCTCATCATACAGAACTGGAAACGGTACTGCTGCCGGTGCGTGATGGGCTTACTATTTCACGTAAAAAATAAAAATATATGTTGGGAACGTTTATAGTATATGCTGTTTTATCTGGTCTAGCGATGGCGTTGGGCTGGATATCGTGGAGTACGCCATTTTTTACATTTGTGGCATTTGCTCCGCTGTGGTATATAATGTATAGGGTTGAAAAAGACAATTATCGCCGTCCATATCTACTGGTGGGTGGTATGTGTCTGTTGTTCTTTTCGGTATGGAATGCTATGGCTACCTGGTGGTTGGTCAATGCTACTTGGGGTGGATTTTTTATAGCTTTTGGGTATAATGTAGTGGCAATGACACTCATTATGTTGCTTTCTTATTTTGTGGCCCGAAGAAAAGGTTATGTGGTGGGTGTGATATTCTGGATAGCACTGTGGTTGTCGTTTGAAAAGATGCATCTGGAATGGGAGTTGGCTTGGCCTTGGCTTAATATAGGTAATGCCTTTGCCAATTATCCTCAATTGGTGCAATGGTACGAATATACCGGCACACTGGGTGGTAGCCTGTGGGTGATGATAGCGGGAGCAATGTTTTTCTACCTGTGGATAGCGTATGATGCAGGAGAGAGAGGACGTTCTCTTTACATAAAAGCAGGGGCGGCGGCAGGTGTTGTAGTGGTTCCTGTGGTGCTGTCATTGGCGGTGGGAGCGATGGCTCCTTCTACGGCCTATAGTATGGAAGCTGTGGTTCTACAACCAAATATAGACCCGTATGAGGAAAAATACTCTATGAACGATGATGCAGCGACAGATATGATAATCGATATGGCCG
>JAFYKQ010000082.1 GCA_017537565.1 Flavobacteriales bacterium | reverse complement strand
GGTGTAATATATGCAGATAGCGTCATAGCTCGGGAAGATATAAAGGAAAAAAATCTAGGAATATCCATCGAGCTGGGGCTCGATGGATATTCTTTTTCTGTGAAGGATATAGACGATAAAAGATATATCCTCTATGGCTCTCGTGAGATAAAGTATGAGAGTACATATACCCGTATGTTGTCTGCGCTTATAGAAAGTATAGAAACCAGAGAGGATATAAACCGCCTTACATTTAAGGAGGCAAACATTATATATTCAGACGCTATATACAGTGTTATGCCCAGCGCGCTCTATGACGAAGGCCATCGCCGAGATTATTTGAGTTTTACGGTGGGAAGGGACTTGACACAGGATAAAAATATAGTGAGCGAGAGAGTAGATACTCACGATGCTGTGTGTGTGTTTCAGGTGCAAGATAAAATCACGCAATATATATCATCACGGGCAGTAGATGTGAAAAACCATCATTCGGTGGTGGGGCTTATGAAGATGATACCATCTAGAGTCGATGAGGGACACGCTGTGTATGTGTATATGTATAATACACATATGTGTGTGGCGGTGGTATCTACGCGAGGTCTGGAACTTATCAATACGTATAAGGTAAAAGATGCATCGGCATTTGCTTATTATATGTTGGCTGTGTGCAATGCTATGGGTGTAAACGAACGAAATGTGCCGATTACTCTTTACGGTTCGCCATCTCGTTATGCAGCGTATGTAGATGTGATAAAGAGATATTTTGCTGCATCGCGATTTGCTAGGAGAAATACTGTGTGTGAGTATTCTTCGGCACTGGATATGGTGGCAGAATATGAAGCACCTAATGTCTTTAATTTTTAATCACTCACGTTAATATGAGAATAATCTCTGGAAGATGGAAAGGAAGGTTTTTGGTTGCTCCGCGCAATCTGCCGGTACGTCCTACTACCGATATGGCCAAAGAATCGCTGTTTAATATCCTGAACAATTACTATGATATGGACGAGGTAACGGTTACAGACCTTTTTGCTGGTACGGGAAACATATCATATGAATTTGCATCGCGTGGAGCTCTTTCTGTGCGTAGTGTGGATATGGATAGAGGTTGCACCAAATATATAGCTGCTACGGCACGCACATTGGAATTTGAGGGGCAGATATCGGTTATCAATTCAGATGTGTTTAAGTATCTCGCTACGGCACGCGGGGAGAGTGATATCATATTTGCCGACCCTCCATATAATATGCCTGCCGAAAAATATAACGATATAGTGAGTATGGTGTTTGAAAGAGAATTGTTGAGTGAGGAAGGAGTATTGGTTGTAGAACACCCAGCAACTATAGACCTGTCGTCATTTCCACAGTACACCCAGACACGACGTTATGGTACGGTACATTTCAGTTTCTTTGAATGGGAGAGAGATGAAGAGGAAGAAGATGAGGAATAATAATTGTTATAGATAAAAAAAAAGTCCCCTGCCTAAGCGGGGGACTTTTTTATTGGTTTTATTTTACAACAGGGCGAATAGTATGTGGATCTTTACGTGAAAGGATATTACTAATGAATATCTTCTCCCCGTAAATACCCCAGAAACCATAGGCATCGTCTGAATACGAAGGAGTAGAACACCAATATTGTGCCCATCTATGCAATTTTCCTGGATAATAGAATCCAGAATATGATTCACTGTTTATTAAACCAGTGGCTGGTAGGAAAATGTAATTTCCGTTAATCTTACTGATGACTTTACAGCCCTTGACTCTGCCTAATGAAGTCCATTCAAATGTGCAGTTATCCATCAGCTCTTCAAAATCTTGTTTTGAAGGCATTTGCCAGCCATCTCCCCATAATGCTGTTGCAGCATCATATCGTTTAATTCCACCTATATCTGTTTTGGTGCCTTCTAGTTCATAGCTCTTACCCTGGCTTCTTTTTGTTATCGATATGGTTTCTCCCCATCGGAAATATAGACCTAAATGTTCTGTCGAGGCCGCTCCTACATTGCAAGTAGCCCATTTGGTTCCAGATGGCAATCCCAAATCTACCCATGCGTGACCATTTAGTTCGCCTTGTGATGGTGTGCTTATCATATCCTCGTTTGTAGCAACAGCACGTATGGAATAGCCTTCGCTGCGTTCTCCTACCCCCATTTCACCTAGGGCAGCACCAAAATGGTACTGATGTGCACCGTTGTTATACTGGTCTTTATAAGGAGTAGCAGTCCAGTATAGACCAGTCTGACTAGAACTAAGTTTAGAGCCTTCTTTATAGCCACCTACTGGCAGGAAGATAGATTTGCCGTTAAATATACTTGTGAGTTCGGCACCATAGCGACCGTTTTTCTGTACATATTTGAAATTACAGTAATACACCAGTTCGTCAAATTCTACCTGTGTAGGCATTCTCCAGCCTTTACCCCATTTGGCAGTGGCTACGTCCTTGGTTTTATCTCCCGAAAAATCATCGATGTCTTTCTTGTAGTATTTGCCGTTTTCGTTGCTGTACGAAGATTTTGTCGTGATTTCCCCCCAAGCATAATGTCCACCAGGTTGATCTTCTCGCGTGGCATCTATATTGCACGTTGCCCAGCGTGTACCAGAAGGAAGTCCCAGGTCTACCCACTGATGCCCGTTAATCTCACCAGTTGTAGGTATGGTATTTTCACTCTCTACTACAGGAGGGGTTATATCATAATTTTTGTTTCTTGATTGGGTGTTTTGTTGAGATTGGTTACTTTTATTGTCGCTCGATGGAGTAGAGCTGCCACTTAAAGCCTTGTCTACGGTTTTTTCTACGGCCCTTTCGGCTTGTTTTTCGGCGGCACGTTGAACGCCTCTCTCGACACCACGTTCAACAGCACGGCCTATTTTTTCAAAAAAGCTCTGTGCCTCTACATTGACCGATACGGCCAATGCCAGTGCCATAAATAGTAGTTTTATCTTCATGATAATGTAATTAATCGTTTATTCCTATATGTCTTGAGTCTTTATTTTGCTACAGGACGTATGCAGTATCCATAAAAAGCTGTTCCCCAATCTACTTTTCCTCCTTCTTTGCTTAGTTGGAAACGAGCACCAAAGTGAGCAAATCCAGAACGAGGCGTAGATGTCCAGTAATAACCTTTTTCGTTGTATTGTTCAAGTGCAGAGTCATTCTTATAGCCAGTAGTAGGCAGGAAGATAGAGTTGCCGTTTGTCTTGCTGGTGAATTTTACACCCCATACGCCGCCTTGCAGGATATATTGTCCACGGCAATTATTGATTAACTCCTCAAAATCAGCCTTTGTAGGCATTCTCCAGCCTTTTCCCCATCTAGCACTTGCTGCGTCATAAGTGCTATTGCCAGATATGTCGGCCATTTCCTTGCCATACAGGTTGTGGGTTGCTTCTTTGTAAGAATATTTGGTTGTGATTTCTCCCCAAGCAAAGTATGAACCAGCATCTTCGGGAGATGATGCTCCCATGTTGCAAGTCGCCCATTTGGTTCCCGATGGCAATCCCAAGTCTACATACTCGTGTTTGCTTGTATTGTTACTGGAAGAAGGAGCAGGGGCTTGTTGGGTTTGTTTTGCCTGTTGTGCCTGTTGTGGTTTACTGCTACTAGATGAACTTCCGCTTGTAGCCTTGTCCACGGTCTTGTTTACTGCTTTTTCAGCTTGTTTCTCGGCGGCACGTTGAACGCCTCTCTCGACACCTTTTTCTACTGCTTTTCCTACTTTTTCAAAAAAGCTCTGTGCTTCTACATTGACCGATACAGCCAAGGCCAATGCCATAAATATTACTTTTATTTTCATGTGTCTATTGTTTTATAAGATAATCTAATTATCTACAAATGTAGATAATAAAAACAATTTATGTCCTTTAAAGGATAAAATATTTTTGTTTATTTTTCTTGTCAAAAAGGAAAAATTTAACTATTTTAGAGAAAAACATAAATGATAATATAAAATGACACAGACCGAAAGACAAAAGACGCAAGAAGAAGCCGTAGCAGCACTCATAGAGAAAGGAGTGACGTACAGTGTAAAACGCAAAGGAGTGTTGCGTTACCTTTTCCCCGATTTTAAGATAAAGATAGAACCGCCTACACTTGGCGTGCTGTATAGCATATCGTCTTGTTTTGCAGCGATGGAAATAGACGAAGAAAAAGTAGAGGAGAGTCCACTCACCTATGGATTTGCATTGGTAGAGGAGAACGCACATAATCTATCACGAGCTATAGCCTATGCTATACTGGCAGATAAATTTCTTATAAAGAGCATAGGAGGATTGGTTTCCAGATATATCATGTGGCAGTTCACGCCTCGTGATATGTTTATGATAGTTGTAAATATCCTCACGATGTGTGGCACGGCGGATTTTATCAACTCTATCAGATTGATAAAGGGCGTTTGTCTGGCAGAGGCAAAAAATCGGATAGAGTAAAAGCCCATATAAGAGGTCTTAAAAGCCCGTGGGGAATGGAGGCTGCTGTATGTGCCCATTTTCATTGGACGAGGGAGTACCTGCTATGGGGTGTGTCGTGGCAGAATGTCCAGATGATGCTGATAGATATGCCTACACCCGTCTATGATGAAGATGATAGCTATGTGGATAGTGATGACCCCGAAGCATTGGCGGCGTATATAAATATGTTATAGATGATGTCAAACAAGGCAGCCCGCAGGGCTGCCTTGTGTTTTTATATACATAAATGTTGCTACCGAAAAAGTAGACACTGGAAGATAGAAAAAGATTGGAAGTTGTATCTTTGTACATTGTTTGACTTTGCCTCTGGAGAGAGGGGCGTAACCCCGAACGGAGGAGGCAAAGTCAGCGATACTTAGATCCGTCGG
>JAFYKQ010000081.1 GCA_017537565.1 Flavobacteriales bacterium | reverse complement strand
TTTTATTATAGGAGAAAATACCCTATGGGCAGAAACCCTAACTAATGCAAATGAATATGACTCATCATCTGCTATGATGCAGAATGACAATAAAGACAAGGAGTATCTCTTACGACCAACGGGTAGTAATGGCAAATATTGTTACTATCTCAAAAATCCTTTAAGAAAGGCTTTCGATGGAGAGTATGAAGCTGCTGCATTATTTTCAGAAGGACTAGCCGTTGTGAGAAATGGAGGCAAATGGGGATATATAGATGAAACAGGTCGTGTGGTAATATCATATAGGTATGATGATGCGTGTGGTTTCAGTGAAGGTCTGGCGGCTGTAAAAAATGGCAGCAAATGGGGTTATGTGGATAAAACAGGACGTGTTGTCATTCCTTTTATGTATGATTATGGATATTTTTTCAGCGAAGGTATGGCAGCTGTGGAAAATGGCGGTAAATGTGGTTTTATAGATAAAACGGGGCGTTTAATAGTGCCTTATAAATATGATGAAGTAGGCCATTTTTATGAAGGTATGTCAGAAGTAGGGATAGCAAAAAAAGAAATGTTCTACGGCGTTGAACGTAAAAATACGTATTGGGGGTATATAGATAAGAGTGGCAGGGAAGTAGTTCCGCTTATATATTGGGTTACTGGCGGTTTCAGTGAAGGTCTGGCGTATGTGTCTAAAAGAAACCAAGGTTGGGGATTTATAGATAAGACAGGACGAGTGGTGGTGCCTATCATATATGAAGGTGCCTATAATTTTAATGGCGGTCTAGCACGTGTAGAAAAAGGAGGTAAATGGGGATTTGTAGATAAGACAGGCCGAGTAGTAGTGCCTGTCATATATGAAACTGTCAATGGTTTTAATGATGGTTTGGCGGTTGTAAAAAAAAGCGGTAAATGGGGATTTATAGATAAGACAGGACGAGTGGTAGTGCCTACCATATATGATTATGTAAATCTTTTCAGCGAAGGTCTGGCTCCTGTAAAAAAAAGCGGTAAATGGGGATATGTAGATAAGACAGGCAGAACTGTTATCCCTTTTGAGTATGATAAGGATAATTATTCGTTGGAATTTAAAGATGGTCTGGCAGTTGTGAAAAAAGGAGGTATGTGGGGTGTGATAGATAAAACAGGAAAAATGATACTGCCCTTTAAGTATAAACGAAGACTGTATATTCGCGGGGGTAAAATATATGATTCTCTTTCAAGTACTACACCTATAAATGTGGAAAAAGAGATGGCTCAATATAAAACGTCCCAAGCATCTCGCACACAGACTGTAAATAGGACATATGTAAAACCTGCACCACGAGTTGTTGACCCTATGAAAAAACCTATAAAATGGATAGGAGATTATGTAGATGGATTGGCCCCAGCTCGTGCTAATGATGATTTATATGGATATGTAAATGAAAAACGTGAAATAGTCATACCGTGTATATACAATAGTGTAGGGAAGACCTTTAATGATGGACTATCATATGTTAAAAAGAATGGCAAGTATGGATATATAAATAAAAAAGGGGAGGCTGTAGTTCCTGTCATATATGATTACTTGTCTGGATTTTTTGAAGGACTGGCCGCAGGAAAGGTTATGGGAAAGTGTGGCTATGTAGATACAACGGGTAAGGAGGTTATACCGTTTATATATGATGAAACTCTTGTCTTTTCTGATGGAATGGGAAAGGTAAAGAAATATGATATGTATGGCTATGTAGATAAAACAGGAAAAGAGATAGTGCCGGTTAAATATATTTCTATTGGGGAGTTTAAGGATGGACTGGCTGTTGTGAAAGGCTATATAGGAAGAAAAATGGGGTATATAGATAAAAGTGGTAAAGAAGTGTTGCCGCTTACGTTTGATGATGCCAAAGATTTTTATGAAGGAATGACGGTGGTACTTAAAGGTGATAACTGGTATGTTATAGATAAAACAGGTAAGATATTGTATAATCTGAAGGGACATATCGTTGTGTCGGGTTTTTATAAAGGCGGTTTATTAAAGATAGCAAGAGATTATAAACAAGGCTGGAAGAGAGAAACATATGGCGTGATAGATAAGACAGGTCGTGTGATACTTCCTCCTAAATATTCTTATGTGGGTATAACAGATGATGAAATATATGTAGAAACCACAAGAAGTGTCGATGAATGGTATGACCATACAGGTAAAAAAATTAAGAAAAAATGATTATATTTGCTCACGGTAAAAAAGTGGCATAGGCCATAATAATGAAAATAAATAATAACTATATAAAACTCTTGTAAATATGAATCTTAAAAAAGCAAGTCTAGTGATAGCAGGAGCATTGGTCGCGTTTGCAGCCGATGTATATGCTTGCTCTTCGGCAGTGATATCGGGTAAAATCACACCCGATGGTCGCCCTCTACTATGGAAACAACGTGATACTGGTGCAGAACAAAACTCTGTCAAATACTACAAAGGTGGTAAACACTCATTTATAGGTATAGTTAACAGTAAAGCCAAAAATCCTACCGAAGTATGGATGGGAACAAATGACGCTGGTTTTTCTATTATGAATACCCAGTCATATAACCTTGTCCCACCCAAAGGTGACGAAGATATGGGCCCAGCCAATGGTAATGTGATGCGTCGTGCTCTTGAAATATGTTCATCGGTAGCAGATTTCAAACATTTCCTGGATACACTTTCTCGTCCTATGATGATATCTGCAAACTTTGGTGTGATAGATGCTCACGGTGAGGGAGGATATTTTGAAGTAGGCCACGAAACTTATAAATATTTTGACGTGAATGACCCATCGGTTGCTCCTTGCGGTTATATAGCACGTACCAACTATTCGTTTTCTGGTAAAGTACACGAAGGTATGGGATATGTGCGTTTCATAACAGAAAACGCCGAACTGATGCGTGTGGCTGGAACAGGAGAAATCACACCACAGTGGATATTCAAGACATTGGCTCGTTCATATAAGAATGATATGTTGGGTATAGACCTTCGCGATGGTCGTTTTAATAAACCTCATACTACGGGTTGGTTCTTGGATAAAGACTTTATAGCACGTGAGATGACGGCTTCTTCTTGTGTGGTGCAGGGTGTTAAAAAAGGCGAAAAAGCAGAGCTTACTACTATGTGGACTGTATTGGGATTCCCTCCTGCATCGGTAGCGGTGCCATTGTGGGTAAAAGATGGGGATAAACTGCCACAGCAGGTGGTAAATGATAGTAAAACAAATCTTTCACCACTGTGTGAGAGAGTGGTGAAACTTAAAAAGAGCGTGTTCTCTTATGACCAAGGTGGTGGTACATCTATGTACTTTAACTGGGAAAAACTGTATAATTTGCAGGGAACGGGTATAATGCAGGTTCTGGAACCGGTAGAAGACCAGGTGTTTGATATGTCAATGCCAGTTATAGAGCAGTGGAGAAAAAAAGGAAGTGTAGACAGCAAGGAGATGATGGCTCTCTATGGGCAGATAGATGCTCTTATCGTTGAAAAATATAAGGAACTTTTTGATATGTAATGTAAAATCCCGAGTGCTGTGAACTCGGGATTTTTATTTAGTTATATTGATGATTATATGAAAATAGAGATAAATAAAGATAAATGTCGCGTATGTGGTGCTTGCGAAGCGATATGTCCTTCGCGAGTATTTAAGCGTGAAGATGGTAAGATGACTGTTCATCATCGCCACGCGTGTATAGACTGTGGACACTGTGTGGCTGTATGTCACGATGATGCCATAGAGCATAGTTCATTTCCTGCCTCCAAGGTTCACGAGATAAATAAAGAAATACTCCCTACGGCCGATGCAGTGCTTGAATTATGCCGTTCTCGCCGTTCAAACCGTGCATTCTCTACACGCAGTGTGCCTCGTGAGATGATAGACGCGATACTGGAAGCTGCCCATACGGCTCCTACCGCCTCCAATGCACAGGGCGTGGAATATACCGTTGTTACATCACAGGAGCATCTGGAATTTATACGCCGTCATACGATAAAGGGATATGAGAAGATGTATCGTATGCTATCTATGCCTGTGGTAAAGCAGTTGATAAAAATTTTTGCTCCCAAGACTTACTCTATGCGTAAGAAGATAAAAAGAGTGATAAAGGAAGACCGTAAGGGACGTGATATAGTTTTGCGTGGTGCTACGGCTGTGATACTCATTCATACACCACGTGATAGTCGTTTTGGTCGTGATGATGCCAATCTGGCTTATCAGAATGCGTCGTTAATGGCCGAATCATTGGGCGTGAGTCAGTTTTACGGAGGATTTATATGCAGTGTGGTACGACGTGATAAAAAACAAATTTTTGAAAAACATTTTGGTATAGATGGGGCGGTGCAATCTGTGATGGCTCTTGGTATGCCCGCTATCAAATTCCATAGCTACATAGACAGAAAAGAATTAAAAGTAAAGTCTTTTTAAGATGTAAATTATACTCAAAAAAAATCGGCAGCCGTAGGCTGCCGATTTTTTTTGAGTATTTTACAGTTGTTTATAATACCGTGTCTATTGCTCCTTATTTAAAGCTTTTAAGGATTTCCTGAAGGAAGTTATAGAAACGACCTACTGTGTCTATCTTCACAGCTTCGTCTGGAGAGTGAGGGAAGACGATAGTAGGACCAAATGATACCATATCCATACCTTCTGGGAATTTGGCGCCTATCACACCACATTCTAGACCTGCGTGGCAAGCTCCTACGTGTGGGTCTTTGTTGTATATCTGTTTGTATTTTTCAATCATTTTAAGCAGTACAGGAGATTTAGGATTTGGCATCCAACCAGAATAACCACCAGTCTGGTCTATCTCACAACCTGCCAATTCCAATGTAGAACGTATGCCGTTGGCCATTTCCATCTTGGAAGAGTCGATAGATGAACGTGTAAGGAATGATACAGAGAATTTACCATCTACGGCTTCTATGCGTGCCATATTTGACGAAGTATCTACCAGTCCTTCTACGTCTGGGCTCATACGGAACACACCGTTAGGCATAGCAGAAAGAGCATTTGTAACGTTTACTTGCACGGCAAATGGCATAACTTTGGCAGGAGCAGCTATGTCTTCTATAACAACTTCCAGTCCTGCATCTGTAGTCTGGTATTCCTTCTTGATGTCTGAAACCAAAGCGTCCAGATATTTTTTGTATTCTTCTATCTGTGCAGCAGGAACTGCCAGAGTAGCACTAGCCTCACGAGGGATAGCATTACGCAATGAACCACCTGCTAGTGTTGCTACGCGCGCACCATATACTTTGCCGGCAGGACCCCATATAAGACGGTTAAGGACTTTGTTGGCATTGGCACGACATAGTATGATGTCCATACCAGAGTGTCCACCTTTAAGACCTTTTACAGTGATAGAAAGACCTACACTGCCTTCAGGAGCACTTTCTTCTGTGTATGCTAGACGACCTGTAGTGTCTATACCACCAGCACAACCTATGCACAATTCGTTTTCGTCTTCTGTGTCTAGGTTAAGAAGGATACGACCGTTGAGCATATCTCCTTTAAGTGCAAAAGCTCCAGTCATACCAGTTTCTTCGTCAACGGTGATAAGAACTTCTATAGCAGGGTGTTCAACAGCAGGGTCTGTGATGATAGCCAATGCTGTACATACGCCTATACCATTGTCTGCTCCCAGTGTAGTTCCTTTGGCACGTACCCATTCACCATCTATGTAGCTCTGTATGCCGTCTTTATCCCAATCAAATACAGTGTCGTTATTTTTCTGATGAACCATATCCATATGGCCTTGTAGCACTATGATAGGGGCATTTTCATAACCAGGTGTAGCAGGCACAGAAAAGACGATGTTTCCTATTTCATCTATTCTGGTGTCTAGGTTGTGTTTTTTACCGAATTCTTTAAGGAATTCTATCACCTGTGCTTCTTTTTTGGAGCCACGAGGAACGGCATTGAGGTCTTCAAAGTAGTTCCAAATGATTTGTGGTTCTAGCTCGCGAACGGTTTTACTCATAATAGTATCGGTTTATTTTAATGGTTTATATTTTTAATTCAATTTGAGAGGGTAAATGTAGTGTTTTTATTTGGAAATAACACGTGTAAGGGGTTAAAATTTTGCAAAATGAAAAAAAAGAAAAAATTTTTATTGAAGGTGCTTGCAGAAATAAAAAATTGGCGTATATTTGCACTCGCAATGCGGTAGTAACCGCGTTACGGGGGCGAATACCAGAGTGGCCAAATGGGGCAGACTGTAAATCTGTTGTCTTTCGACTTCGGTGGTTCGAATCCATCTTCGCCCACAAATCTCTACCTTGCGGAAGTAGCTCAGTTGGTAGAGCGTCAGCCTTCCAAGCTGAATGTCGCGAGTTCGAACCTCGTCTTCCGCTCCACGTCACCCAGCCGACGGCTGGGTGTTTTTATTTTAAATACTGCTATTATTTGATTAAAAAAAGTTATATTTGCACTATGTAAATAAACACGATAATAAAATTGCCTATGAAACATTAGCACAGTAAGTGCATACATTTTAGATATATAAGGAAAAAGCGTTTAGCTTTTATTCTGGTTCATGAAACTTCGACACTTTCATTTCCGCCAAGAGTAAAGCAAAAACGCCCACGTGATATGCGTGGGCTTTACTCTGTTATTTGGCGGAAAGGTAGTCGAAGACCTCATGAACAAGTAGCAAAAGTAATGTCCCATGCTTTTTTTATGTATGTACTATACCATATAGCGGACATGTATAACATTGTTAAATAATTATTTAAACATTTTTATTATGAAAAGCGTTTTGTTAATTTTTTCATTTTTTGCCTTGACATGTAATATAGCTTTTGCTGATATAAGACTTGATGAACCGCCAAGTAATAAATATTGTTCTGGGCAATGGGTAAAAGCTACTTACCAAGAAACAACATCAAGTAGTACAGGGTCAAAAAAATCTAATAACTATGAAGGACATATAGAAGGAGGGGTGTCCGTGGGAAATTTTGTAAAAGGAGAAGTGAAAGCTGGCGGCAGCTATGGTAGCTCCAAAGAATCAAGTAATTCAAATAACACATCTACCACAAAAACATACAGTAAATGGGAATGTATGAAAGAAGAATACCCTAAAAGAGAATATACCAATGGGAAATATCTAAAACCTAATAATTAATGTAATTTTATACAAATCATTGGAAATGAAAAAATCACAGAAAATAATTTTGGCAATAATAATGGCAGGGACTTTATTTATGTCATCTTGTGCAATGTGGAGCGATCCTGACTTTCAAGAAGGTTTCCGTCAAGGTTGGAACTCTACAGCTCCAGAAGAATACCGTTATTAATCTTAATAAATCACGGGACATATGTCCCGTGTTTTTTTATGTGTATTAAATTTACGTTATGAAGTATGAACATCAATAAGTGCATAATGTAAAAAAAATGTTAGTTTTGTAAATCAAAAATAGCATAGTAAAGTGATGAAGAAATTTTTCAAATGGTTGTTTATATCTGTAGCGTTACTCGTAGCATTGGCAGGCATTAGATGGGCAGTGGCGAGTGATGAGGAGCGTTCTATGATAAATGATGTGAAGGCATATGTGGTGTATATGTATGAAGGTTTAAGGCATTCGGTAGATAGTTCATATGTTATGGATTATAGTCGTGTACATCATTATATAGACCGTGCAATAGAACTCTCTCCCGGAAGGGAAAACGCATATTACAGCAAAGCTCTTTATTATAATATGGAAGATGGTGATGATAGCCGTGCGGTAGGTGTCTATAAGGCGATGTGTGATAAGGGTGTAGATATACCATATAGTACCTATATGACAGCCGATGCTTATGATGGACTGGGGAGATATGAAGAAGCTATGCTTTATTATAAAATGGCAGGTAAATCATATGGCGAATATCTGGATACGGCTAGGGTAGATACTTCGTTTGCTTACTCGCAGGCACGGTCTATAAAAAAGCATATAGATGAAAGACTGCTGTACATAGATAGTGTGAGTGTAGAACTAGAACAATAGCTATTGGTATAAATAGAGGACATAAAAAATGCGGGGCGTTTCACGCCCCGCATTTTTATATACGAGTAAATCTTTATTACAACTGAGGACCAGCAGCAACCAAAGCTTTACCTTCAGCGTTGTCTGTGTATTTATCAAAGTTCTTGATGAAACGACCAGCCAAATCTTTTGCTTTTTCTTCCCATACAGAAGCGTCTGCATAAGTATCGCGAGGGTCAAGTATCGCTGGGTCAACTCCTGGAAGAGCTGTAGGAACCTTGAAGTCAAACATAGGTATAACCTTAGTTTCAGCCTTGTCGATAGAACCGTCTAGGATTGCGTCGATGATACCACGAGTGTCCTTGATAGAGATACGTTTACCTGTACCGTTCCAACCTGTGTTAACAAGGTATGCTGTAGCACCAGATTTTTCCATCTTCTTAACCAATTCTTCAGCATATTTTGTAGGGTGAAGAGAAAGGAACGCTGCACCGAAGCAAGCCGAGAATGTAGGAGTTGGTTCTGTGATACCACGTTCTGTACCAGCCAATTTAGCTGTGAAACCAGACAAGAAGTAGTATTTAGTCTGTTCTGGAGTCAAGATAGATACTGGAGGAAGTACTCCGAATGCATCGGCAGAAAGGAAGATAACTTTCTTGGCAGCTGGAGCTTTTGAACCTGGCTGTATGTTGTTGATGTGGTGGATAGGATAAGAAACACGAGTGTTTTCTGTAACAGATTTATCTGCAAAGTCTATCTTACCGTTTTCATCTACTGTAACGTTTTCAAGAAGAGCGTCACGACGGATAGCGTTGTAGATATCTGGTTCAGATTCTTTATCCAGGTTGATAACTTTTGCGTAGCAACCACCTTCAAAGTTGAATACGCCTTCGTCGTCCCAACCGTGTTCGTCGTCACCTATCAGCTGACGTTTTGGGTCTGTAGAAAGTGTAGTTTTACCTGTTCCTGAAAGACCAAAGAAGATAGCTGTTTCGCCTTTTTCGTTTGTGTTGGCAGAGCAGTGCATAGAAGCCATACCTTTAAGAGGAAGAAGATAGTTCATGATAGAGAACATACCTTTTTTCATCTCACCACCATACCAAGTATTGATGATAACCTGTTCGCGAGTAGTAAGGTTGAATACTACAGCTGTGTCTGAGTTAAGACCCAATTCTTTGAAGTTTTCTACGCGAGCTTTAGAAGCGTTGTAAACCACGAAGTCTGGTTCACCGTATGCTGCCAATTCTTCTTCTGTAGGACGGATGAACATGTTCTTAACAAAGTGAGCCTGCCAAGCAACCTCTACTATGAAACGGATTTTAAGACGAGAGTTCTCGTTTGCACCGCAGAATGTGTCAACCACATAAAGATCTTTGTCTGAAAGTTCTTTAACGGCCATTTCTTTAAGAACTTTCCAAGTTTCTTCTGTAACAGGTTTGTTGTCGTTTTTGTAGTGTTCAGAAGTCCACCATACAGTGTCTTTTGATGTTTCGTCCATCACAAAGAATTTGTCTTTAGGAGAACGACCAGTGTAAACACCTGTCATAACGTTTACTGCTCCTAGTTCAGTTTCCTGACCTTTTTCGTAGCCTTGAAGAGCAGGGTTGATTTCGTCTTTGAAAAGTTGTTCGTACGAAGGGTTGTGATAGATGTTTTTCACACCCGTGATGCCGTACTTTGAAAGATCGAGATTTGCCATCTTTTGATTTTTGAATTTAAGATTGATTAATATTTATGTTTTTCTTTTTCTTTTCCTGCCTTAAAACCCTCGTAGAGGGTGTTTTAGGCCTATGTCATAGGCTTGATTTAAGAGCGTGTAAAATGATGAATTTTTACGCTCATAAAAAATGATTTTGGTCATATTTTTAGCATTTTTACGTCTTGCTTTTACAGTATATTTATCCAGTGTTTTTGCCTCTATTTTATCTTCAAATCAAATGTCTTTACACCCTCTATAAATCCAGTGTAACAGTCGTCTTTGACGGCTTGTAGAGCTGCTTGTGGTGCGCCTGTAAGAATAACATCGCCTATTTTAAGGGTGTAATATCTGGATACATATTCTATTATTTCATCTATGGAATAGAGCATGCTGGAAGAATGTCCGCTATTTACGCTCTCGCCGTCTTTCATCATAGAAAACGATATGTCTTCTTGATTGCAGATATCCTTTTTCTCTATCCATTGTCCTAGTACGACGCTCCCGTCAAAACCTTTGGATAGTTCCCAAGGTAGGCCTTTTTCCTGTGCGTCTTTCATTATATCTACTGCCGTAAAATCTACCGCCGCAGTATATGCATCATAGTATTTATGTGCAAAACGAGCCGATATGTATTTACCCAGACGGCATATACGTACCGCCAATTCTACTTCCAGTGTTATGTCATTTGAAAATTCGGGAATGAAGAAAGGGTGGTCTTTGGGTAGTATAGCACTATCTGGTTTAAGGAATATAAGTGGAACATCTGGGCGGGTTTTATCGCCGTTGCTGTTATAATTTTTACCTATACATATTATTTTCATTGCCTATGTCTCTCTTTTATATGATTTGAGATATGTCTCCTGCTCCTTCGCGTAGGATTTCGGGGTAGCCTTCTGTGAGTGATACTACGGTAGATGCTATGTTGCCTCCATAGCCACCGTCTATCACTAGGTCTACGCATTCGTCCACGTTTTCGGCTATAAGTGAAGGGTCGGTAGTGTACTCTATGAGTTGGTCGCTGTCATATACCGATGTGGATATGATGGGGTTCCCCAGCATACGTACTATCTCGCGAGGGATATTGTTGTCTGGAACGCGGATACCTACGGTCTTTTTACCCTTAAAAAATTTGGGTAGCGATGGGCCAGATGGTAATATAAACGTGTATGGCCCGGGTAGTACGCGTTTGAGGAGTTTAAAGATAGGGGTGTCTATCTGTCTTACGTATAAAGACAGGTTTGAAAGGTCTGAACATATGAAGGAAAAACGAGCCTTTTCTGGTTTTACTTTTTTAAGACGGCATAGTTTTTCTACGGCCTTGTAGTTGGTTATATCACAGCCCAATCCATATACCGTATCGGTAGGATAGACTACCAGCCCGCCCGATTTAAGTGTGTCAACTACCTGTTGTAGGCGACGTGGGTCTGGATTTTCTGGGTAAATTTTTATAAGTTCTGCCATAGGACAAAAATACACATATTCTTCTATATGTTATGTGTTTTTGAGTCTCTATTTCTATGAAATTTTGGCCGTTGAACTATTAGTGGATAAGACGAGCCACAAAACGGTAAAATGCTGCAAAATTGCTTTGCAGTGAGAAGTATGCTCTTTGGCGTTTTATGGCTTTCCCGCTCATCTCTTTCCAGTTTTTTATAATGTATGTAAGTCCTCTTTCAAATGTCTCATATTCTACATCCAAAGGCAATAGCACGCCTACATCTGGTGTGATGGCTTCACGTGTGCCGCCTGCATCTGTACATAGAGGGACTATACCATAAGCCATAGCCTCCATAACAGATACCGGTATGCCTTCGCTGCTACTCATAGATATAAATATGTCGTAAGCACCCAATGCATATTCGTTGAGTAATCTGGCATTGGGGGTCGCACCACGCAATGTCACAGTCATAGATTCTGGAAGAGAACTCGTAGCTTTTTTAAGTTCGTTCATGCACACTCCATCACCAAAGTGTGTCCAGTGTATAGGCACATCGGGGTGTTCCGTAGCATAACGTTTGAGCATCGAGGCTATAAGATGTGTGCGTTTAAGAGGTATGACGTTTGAACAAGACACTATGCGTAATTCCTGTGGGGAAAAAAGATGTCTCGTGTGCGGAGCGTCCTCCACACCTATGTACATAGTGCTTATCTTGTGAGAATGGCGAGGGTACATCTCCCTGAGGTATTCGGCTCCTGCACGTGATACAGATATGACGTTATCTACACGGGATAGTGCATATTCGCGGGCGGGGAAGAACAGGCCTCTCTGTCGGCCATACACGTCAAAACCGTGCGCACGACATATAACTGGTGTTTCGGTCAAGGTCTCTATCTCATCTGTTGCCAATGCCAAGCCTATAAGTGTGTTGTCACACCAGTAGGAGTAGAGCAGGTCGGCATCGCGGTATAGATGACGGTTTTTCTTTATGCAGTAGTATAGTAGATATCCTCTATAAATGCCACCTACGGCATTTTTCCAGTGTCTCAATGTGCTGGGACGAGGCTTTTCAAATGGTACATGCAATAGATGACGAGAGAAAATAGTTCTCACCATAGCACGCATGCGTGTAAAAAAAGAAGCCTCTACCACGTCTTCCACCAGAGTGGCAGACGATGGTAGAGGTCTTATTCCTGGGCGTTTGCGGAAGGGGACGACATATATGTCGTAGTGTTCGGCGGCAGATGAATTAAGTTCGTTGTCTACAAATACCTCCTCTTTTCCATAAGGATAGTAGTCTGTAAATAAAAATATAGTTCCTGCCATCTTTCTCCCTCCCTCTTTTATATCATATGGATTATCCTCTGGTGATAGTCTGTGTGCGGTCTGGACCTACCGATACTATCGTTACAGGAATACCCAACTGCTCCTCGATGTATGCTATGTATGATTTGAGGTTTTCTGGTAGAGCGTCTGCACTTGTGGTGCTGGTAAGGTCTTCGCTCCAGCCAGGAAGTGTCGTATATACCGGTGTCAAGTATTGTTCCTCTATGTTATATGGTAGATAGTCTATCTTTTCACCCATATACATATAATGTGTACATACTTTTATTTCGTCAAATCCCGAAAGAACGTCTGCCTTCATCATCATAAGCTGTGTCACTCCCGAAAGATTACAAGCGTATTTCATCTGTGGTATGTCTAGCCAACCGCAACGACGGCGACGACCTGTCGTAGCACCATATTCGTGGCCTACCATACACATTTTTTCTCCGTCACTACCGAAGTCTTCTGTAGGGAAAGGGCCGCTACCCACGCGGGTAGTATAAGCCTTAAATATACCATAAACTTCGCCTATCGCACTAGGAGCAACACCTAGACCCGTGCAGGCTCCGGCAGCCATAGTATTTGACGATGTAACAAATGGATATGTGCCGAAATCTACGTCCAACATAGAACCTTGTGCTCCTTCGGCCAATATCTTTTTGCCAGCCTTGATAGCAGCATTCATATAATGTTCGCTGTCTATGAACGTAAGTGTTTTAAGTACGTCTATCGCTGCAAACCATTCTTTTTCCAGTTCTTCCAGGTCATAGTCTATCTGCACGCCATAGTTGCCCAACATATTGATGTGTTTCTCTACCAGTGAGCGATAACGTTCCATAAAGTCTGGAAGTTCTATGTCTCCCACACGTAGCCCGTTACGACCTGTCTTATCCATATATGTAGGGCCTATTCCTTTAAGTGTAGAACCTATCTTGGCCTTACCTTTTGATGCTTCAGATGCAGCGTCCAACAGGCGGTGTGTAGGAAGTATAAGGTGAGCCTTGCGAGATACCAGCAGGCGATGTTCTATGTCTAGGTTGTATGGTGTGAGTTCTGTTATTTCTTTGGATAGAATAACTGGGTCTATAACCACACCATTACCTATGATGTTTACAGACTGCTCGTGAAATATACCCGAAGGTATGGTGTGTAGAACGTGTTTACGTCCTTCAAATTCCAGTGTGTGACCAGCGTTTGGCCCTCCCTGAAAACGTGCAATGATGTCGTAACCTGCTGTGAGAACGTCGACTATCTTACCTTTGCCTTCGTCTCCCCATTGCAGACCTAGTAGAAGATTTATTGCCATTTTTATATGTGTTTTTTGTTATTATTTCCAAGGGGTAAAGTTACATTATTTAAATGTGAAAAGATGAAATTTTTGTAAAAAAATGATGTTGGTAATTTGATAAAAAAGTTGTAAATTGTCGAGCTTTTGAAACGTTAAAAAAAGAAAGATTAAAATATTGAAAATATGGCAGATGGAGAAAAACTGATACCCATAAACATAGTCGATGAGATGAAGTCATCGTACATAGACTATTCTATGTCTGTGATAGTGTCTCGAGCACTTCCAGATGTACGCGATGGTCTTAAACCAGTACACCGCCGCGTGCTATTTGGTATGAATGAACTGGGTATCAATTCAAATTCAAGTTATAAGAAATCGGCCCGTATAGTGGGTGAGGTATTGGGTAAGTATCACCCACACGGTGATACGTCGGTCTATGACACTATGGTGCGTATGGCACAGGCGTGGTCGTTGCGTTATATGTTGGTGGACGGTCAGGGTAACTTTGGTAGTGTGGATGGCGATGGAGCTGCTGCTATGCGTTATACCGAGGCTCGTATGCGTCGTATCGCCGAAGATATGATGGT
>JAFYKQ010000080.1 GCA_017537565.1 Flavobacteriales bacterium | reverse complement strand
GTGGGATAGCTGGTGGCATAATAGGCATATTCACCCGCCGCAAGAGAGAAGAAGAAAAATACCGCCGAGAAATGGAAAAAGCCCTCTATGCACAGCTGGCAGCCGAGACATCTCTTTCTATCGCCACAGCCGAACGCCTGGCCAACGAAAAAGCAATCACACAGGAAAAATACAAACAACTAGAAGCCAATCGTAACACAAACCAATATCTTAAAAGTAGTATCATAGACGATATAGACCGTGCCATTCGGGAGGCAGAAGAAAAATTGGACGGAAGATATTCTTCTGCGTATAAACGTAAAGAAAGAGATTTCCTAAACGCACTGCTCAAATTAAGGAACAATGCAGGCAATCTAGATTGGTTGGAAACTATGGGTGACTCTCCCCTTATGGCTCAATCCAACGAACACATGGACGAATATATGAGCTATTACAACAGTCTGTTAGAAATAGCACGAGCCCAAGAGAAAATAAAGGAAAACCAAGAAGATATAATAAACGACACGATAGGCTCTACTGCCAATGATTTGGCACAGCTATGGATAGAGGCATTTGAAAAGGGAGAGGCTGCCACGTGGGATTTTGCCCATAACTTCAAGGAAGTGATGCGCCAAGCCGTTATAAATGGTTTTGCCGAAAACGTCATAATGGCACAGATACAGCCTATTTTTGATTCATTTAAAAAACAGATTTCTGAATATCTGGCAGGCAGACTGGAACTAGATGAACTCATTACCCCTACTCTGGAATCACAGATAAAAGAAACCAGTGATAAAATAAAAGAATTATCTCCCCAACTGGGCAAAATACTGGAAAGCCTTGGATTAGAAGTAGGCAATAGTTCTTCTGGCACTCTTTCTGCATCTATAAAAGGCGTAAGCGAAGATACCGCCAGTGCCGTAGCAGGACAGATGAACGCCATACGCTCAAACCAAGTAAAAAGCCTGGAATACCTCACAGAAAGCATTACTGTGTTAAACAAAATAGAGGACAATACACGCTATTGCCGTCATCTACAGAGCATAGACCATCGTCTGGAAAGTGTATGTAACTCTCTGTCTATAAATATGAGCAGATTTTAGTTTGGAACACAACGACTACTTATTAAAACAAAAAACGCTCCTCTATCGAGGAGCGTTTTTGTAGCCCTAACTGGGTTCGAACCAATACAAGCAGATCCAGAATCTGATGTGCTACCATTACACCATAGGGCTCTTAAGCGGTTGCAAATATACTACACAAATATATTCCTTGCAACCTTTTTGCGATTTTTTTTCGCAATTATTTTTTCTATGCCTCTACATCGCCTTCTTTGGCAGGGTTACGATGGTAGATACGGTCTTCCATCCACTCCTGTACAGCGATAGCCGTAGGTTTTGGAAGTTTTTCATAGAAACGAGATACTTCTATCTGTTCCTTATTTTCAAAAACCTCTTCCAGATTTTCGGCATTGGCTGCAAATTCGTCTAGTTTTTCTACTAACTCTTTCTTCATATCCACACCTATCTGTGTAGCACGACGAGCTATAATCATTATAGCTTCATAAATATTTTCGGTAGGTGCATCTATCTCGCTTATGTTACGAGTGATAGTTGTAAGAGGTGCATTTGATTTTTTGTAATCCATCTTTCTAGTGAGATTTTATTTCTTTTCTTGTTTTTTTTCCTTTTTTATTTCTTTTTTAAGCTCTTTTTTGGTAACCTCGGCAGCATCTTTACCCAGATTTTTCACAGCCGTTGTCACCTCTTCATATTCTTTTTCCATCACAGCTTTAATCTCCCCTACTTCTTCCGCATATTCACTCGTAGGGAAAGTCTTCAAGAACGTACGAGCATACGTTATAGCATCATTATAACGAGCCTGTTGTTTATCTGTCACACTCTCACGAGCGTACATATAAGCCGCTTTAAGACGATAGTACATTATCTGTTCACGGAAAGAGTTTGAAGGCATATCGTCCAGCACTCCGCTGAATGCTATTATCGCTGCCTGATATTCTTCCAGACGATAGTAGTTATAAGCTATCTCATACGCCTTTCGTTCCAGTTTATAGTTGAGTTCTCGTATCATTTTATCGGCCTGTTCCAGGAATCTACCTTCTGGATAAGTATCTATATAACGCTGCAATACAGACACAGCCTTTTCTGTATGAGTAGGGTCCAGATAGTATTCGGGAGAGATTTTATATGATGCTTCGGCAGCCAGAAAAACTGCTTCCTCGGCACGAGGACTGGCTGGATACTCACGGGCAAAGTTGTTAAGCAAGTATGAAGCCAGCTCATAAGTTCCTATCTTATAAAACGAATATGAAACCATCCAGTCTGCCATTTCGGCATTGGTCGTCTGACGGAAACGCACATAGATAGGCTCCATAATCTTGGAAACCTTGGCATATTCTTCCTCTTCAAAGAGTTTTTTGGCATACTCAAATTTCTCTTCTGGAGTACCGTCTCGTAGTACATTATAAGATTTACAAGCCGTGAAAAGCACTATCACAGCTACAATAGTCAATATTTTATACGCTCTTTCTAACATAAGTGCAAAAATATGAATTTTATCGTTCACTTGGTTCTTTTATTTGAGATATTTGGCAAATGTACGCATAATGTCCCACATCTACACACTAAATAATTCATAAATATATCTCTATCCTATATAAATATTATGTTAAATCCACCACCATAAGTTTCACCATAGATTTTATCTATATCACTAAAAGTTTTTATTATTACACTGTTGTATTTTTTACGTTTTACACACATATCTTTGCATAGTAAAAGTGAAACAAAAACACATTTTAAACCATAAAATACAATAATTACAATGAAGAAATTTATATGCTCTGTATGCGGATATGTTCACGAAGGTGATGCTGCTCCAGAAAAATGCCCACAATGCCGTGTTCCTGCCGACAAATTCAACGAACTAGTAGAAAATGCAGAACTGTCTTTTGTTACAGAACACGTGATAGGTGTTGCCAAAGACACAGACCCTGAAATGATTAAAGACCTTAACGCACACTTTATGGGCGAATGCACAGAAGTAGGTATGTACCTGGCTATGAGCCGTCAGGCAGACCGCGAAGGTTATCCAGAAATAGCCGAAGCATTTAAACGCTACGCATGGGAAGAAGCAGAACACGCTGCCAAATTTGCAGAACTGCTAGGTGATGTGGTATGGGATACCAAAACAAACCTAGAAAAACGTATGAACGCCGAAAGCGGAGCTTGTGCAGACAAGATGCGTATAGCTGCTCGTGCCAAACAAGTAAACTGGGACGCTGTACACGACACAGTACACGAAATGGCCAAAGACGAAGCTCGCCACGGCAAAGGATTTGAAGGGTTGTATAACAGATACTTTAAAAAGTAATAGACATCTATTACTATCCCTTAAATGACCCGACTCTAAAAAATAGCAATACAATAAAGCTACTCAAACCAGAGAACTATATAATTTTAATTGGCAAATATTTTTTAACCCCCAAAACTCTTTAACTTTAATAGACATTATTTGATTTTCACGCCTTGATGTCACTCGCCTTCCCTATCTTTTGGGAAGGCGAGTTTATTTATGGATACACTTTACTCATCAAAGATATCACAACACCCAAAACTTAGCCCACAGGATTGTCAGACTGACAAAATTATTGTACATTTGTAGCCAACGAGACAATCTATTAACATCAATTATTATAAAAGAATACATTATGGCTAAATTAGGCACTCCGCTTTCTCCTGTAGGTAAAAAAGTAGTCCTATGTGGTAGTGGCGAGCTAGGTAAAGAGGTAACCATAGAGTTACAAAGAATGGGCGTAGAAGTAGTAGCACTAGATAAATACCCTAATGCTCCAGCTATGCAGGTAGCACATCGTAGCTATGTACTTTCTATGCTGGACGGTGATCGTCTAGAAGAAATCATACGTGCAGAAAAACCAGACTACATCATTCCCGAGATAGAAGCCATAGCAACAGACCGTCTAGAAAAACTAGAAAAAGAAGGATTTAATGTCATTCCTACGGCTCACGCTACACGTCTTACTATGAACCGCGAAGGCATACGTCGTCTAGCTGCCGAAGAGCTTGGAATACCTACTTCGCCATATCGTTTTGCCTCTACACGTGAGGAATTTGACGAGGCAGTTAAAGAGATAGGCATACCTTGCGTGGTAAAACCTGTTATGAGTTCTTCTGGCCACGGACAGTCAACCATCAAGTGTGAAGCCGATATAGAACACGCTTGGAAATACTCACAGGAAGGTGGTCGTGCTGGTGCTGGACGCGTTATAGTAGAAGGTTTTGTAGATTTTGACTATGAAATAACACAGCTTACGGTGCGTCATATAGGCGGAACATCTTTCCTTAATCCTATAGGTCACTACCAGAAAGACGGCGACTACCGCGAATCTTGGCAGCCACAGCCTATGACTCCATCTGCTCTGGAAAAAGCACAGGATATCGCCCGCAAAGTAACCGATGCATTGGGTGGTCGTGGTATATTTGGTGTGGAACTATTCATAAAAGGAGACGAAGTTATTTTCAGCGAAGTATCTCCTCGTCCACACGATACAGGTATGGTAACTATGATATCACAGGACCTATCACAGTTTGCATTGCACGCACGTGCAGTACTTGGTCTTCCTATTCCAAATATCGCATTCCACGGGCCTTCGGCATCACGCGCGGTGGTTGTGGAAGGTGATAGCGACCAGGTAGAATTTGGCGGACTGGAAAACGTATTGGCTTATCCAGATACACAGATGCGTATCTTTGGTAAACCAGAAGTGGTAGGACACCGCCGTCTGGCTGTACTTCTATCGCGTAGCGAAAGCATAGAAAAAGCTCGTGAGACGACAGGCAAGATGATGGATAACCTGGAGATAACGGTTCACCCTCGTAGCAAATAATATAAGTTTACAATACTCTATCATAAACCCCTCATTGAGTTATATCGTGAGGGGTTTTATTTTACCGTAAAAAATTTTTGATGAGAAATGTAGTTTTTCATAGTTTTATGCGTCTAATGTGCAAAAAGATTACTCACATAAAATGAAACATTCAGAAATAGAATTTACACACTTGGTAAAACAGAACAAGAGCAGCATTTACACTGTATGCTATATGTTCTCAAAAGACGCAGACGAAGTAGCCGATATGTTTCAAGAGACACTCATAAACCTATGGCGTGGATTTGAAAAATTCAAGAGCGAAAGTTCTGTAAGCACTTGGGTGTATCGCGTTGCACTTAACACCTGCATATCATACGAACGCAAAAAGAAACGGCACTCCTCTACCGTTCCTCTATCTATGGAGATGAACCTATGGGAGGACAATGACAGTAACACTCGCCAGATAAGACAATTGCGTGAACGCATCAAACTATTGGCACCATTTGACCGGGCGATAATACTGCTTTGGCTGGAAGATATGAGCTATCAGGAGATAGCCAGCATAGTAGGTATAAGCGTAAAGAATGTTTCGGTACGACTGCTACGCATAAAAGAACAACTCAAAAAAATGTCCCAACTATAAAAATCGTAATACCATGGAAAGAACAGAAGAATTGGCAGAACTAGCCGAAATGAAACGCGAACTCAAACTATTACGCGAACGCCTTGACCAGGAAAACATCATCAATCGCAATCATATACAGAAAGCGATGAAAAAGAACATTAGCAATATAAATCGTCAGGCTAGCATAGAAATAATAGTAACGATATTTGCTCTTATAAATTTCCTATTCATATTCTCTCACTGGGGATTTTCTATACCATTTATGACTGTAACCTGCATAGGTCTTTTAAGTGCTGTGATAGCTATATTTATATACCACCGCAATATATTCAGACTTAATTCCTGCAGCCAGGACCTGCTCACTGTGGCATATGAATTATCACGACTCAAACAGCGTTATGCCTCTTGGAGGAAGTATTCTATACCTTGTATGATGGTATGGATAGGGTGGATATGCTATGAATGCTACAAGATGAACAACGAAATAGCCATAAGCCTAGCTACGGGCTGTCTGGTGGGAACTGTAATAGGAGGCGTGATAGGCACCAAATTATACTACCGTCAAATAAACCGCATAGATGAAATCCTGCAAGACATAGAAGAACTACGCAATATGAGCGAATAGACTACTACCTTTCATTTTATAACCCATACCATTTGTCAATAAAAAAAGTCACGCCCGGGCGTGACTTTTTTTTATTACCGACAATAAATTTCTTAAAGCATAGATGACATATAATCAAACGTATTATTGTAATCTCCTATGCGGTCTTCTCCTATAAAGACAGCCACTATTCTTTTTCTAGGGCAAACATAAACAACCTGTCCTCTTACACCCAGAGCATAAAATCTATCGGTATAATATTCTGCTTTATATCCTTTATCATTATGCAGTATTTTAATTTGGGACAAAGGATAGCCCAGCTCTTCACATCGTTTTACAGCAGAAAGAGAGTCAGCGTGATATGCTCCACCGTCTTTATTTCCTATCGTGTACACTTGACATCTCCAGCTATAAGAATAACGGTTGTTTTCCATCGCATCACTTACAGAAAAACTACGCTTCACCCACGCACTATCGACCACCTGACGTCCCTGCCACACACCTTTATCCAGGTACAACTGCCCTATCTTAGCCAAGTCCCTGACACAGGTAGCTATTCCTGCATATGATTTTGCACGACGATGACGTGGGTCATCAAGACATACCACTGCATCTATTTCCATTCCCATAGGTTTCCATACTTTTTCTGAAAGATATGCAGCATACGACATTCCTGTAGCTCGCTCTATCACTTCGCCCAGTATAGCCGTTGTCATACTATTATAATCAAATGTTTCACCTGGTTTGTCGCTGAATTTGACATTTGCTATCTGCTTCATAGCATTTTGCCCATAGTAAAGACGCGCCATTCCAGTAAAAGGATTTGCTTTGTAGGTCTCGCTGAATTTAAGTCCCGCACGCATATCCAGCAGATGTTCTATGGTAAGATGACGGAACATAGTGTCTTTCTTTACCAGTTCTGGAATATAATCTGTAACAGGATCTTGGACACTTTTTATATAGCCTTCATCTATGGCTATGCCACACAACAGCGATGTGATGGTCTTACTCACAGAAAACACTACCGACCTCGTATCTCGACCCAACCAACCTTTGTAGTTCTCATATATTATACTATCATTCTGTACTACCACTATGGCTTGTGCCACATTTATAGTATCCATACCACTGGTCAAAGACATTTTACGTCCTTTCCCATAAGATATCTTCATAGTATCAAGTACGCGATCTTCCTGTGGTTTTTCTGGAAAAACAAACGGTATATCACTCGTATGTATAGTATCCACATCAAACACGCCAACGACATTATCATCTATATTCTCACTGCCATACTTGATAAAACGATATGGCACACAAGAAGATATAACGATAACACATAATAAGAATGGTATATAAATCTTTCTATTCATTTTTCATAAAACTATTTATACGATTAAGGGTGTTTTCCCCAAGTTCTTTCATATAAAGGTCATATTCGGCTATGTGCAGGTTCCCTCTCGGAATGATAAAACTAGCCGATGGGACATAGTAAGCATCTACATCTGCTCCTTTTACTATGAGTGTATGATGTGCAGTATCCAGGCTCACCGTATCACCCACCTGTGATATGACAGGGATAGTATCATACGTCCACGTCACAGGATTTATACACAGCTCATTACCCTTAAATATAGGACTGGCAGCATCTAATGTCGCCGTGCTATTATATGCCACTACCACTCCTGTATCATCACTAGATGTAGCAGGGACTATATACTTACATTTAAGGTCTTCGCTATTTATGGGATAACCTATGACGTATGCAGCTATCATCTTTTTATAGACCTCATCGTCCATATAATTTTTAAGCAACTCTATGACCATCGCTCCACCTTGGCTGTGACCAGCTAAGAAAAAAGGACGGCCATCGTTCAAGTGTTTTATATAGTAATCAAATGCGTTTATTATCTCCTTACGTGCTATCTCATATCTCTGCTCTACCAGTGCGGCATCACTCTCCCCCCACGAATCCATAGACACCTGTGCATAGTAAGGACAATAGAAATTACTATGCAGTGATAATGCTCTGCGGGCAAGTTCTGATGGAGCATGAGTACGGACTCGCTGTGCAGAATCATTTACGTCCATATTATAACGCACCACCCCTCTACTATCTTTCTTGCTCCACGTGCAGGTAGGTGTGATATAAAAAACATCTGTCGTTTTTCCTTCCTCACCTGCAGCATACCACATATTTCTATCGCTATAATCTGTATATGAATCACCACAAGAGATTATAAACAGGGAAAACAGTACTATAAAATATCTCATATTTATCACAGGAATGATTATCTAAAAATCTTTACATATAGTCAAGGCTTCATCTATGGCTCTCTTTATTTTTTCTTCCACTTGGACATCGGTGCTGTAATCCATATTTTCGGCAGCAACGGTTATTACATCACCCAATCCCCACAGGCGACTCAAAGCCTTGATATATGGAGTGCCTTGTTCTATATCATCTCCCGTATGTATGTTCATACCACGTGTGGTGATATAAAGTACACGTTCGCAAGAGCATAGCCCCACACATTTTTCTCCATCATCGGCAAATGTGATGTTAAAGAGAGACATATTCTCAAAAAACACTCTAAGAGCCGCAGGAAAACTCATATCCCAAAACGGAGCAGCTATAACTATACGCGTAGCCGAAGCCAAACGACGAGAGATAGCCACTATCTCATCTGGCACATAACCCGATGCTCTCTCTTCCAGCACACGAGAATCCACCGCTGTAAGATGCAAGTCCTCTACTCTTACACGTTCTACCTCATAACGAGAGGACAGAGCCTCTACCACAGGGGTTAATATACGTTCTGTACGAGAGCCTTCTCTCATACAACAGTCTATGACCATCAGTTTTTTCATAATAGATTTGGTTTTAAAGATTTGAAAAACAAATATAAAAAAATCCCTCAATAAACAGAGGGATTATCCTTTTATACATTAGACGGGAAAAACATAAAAAAGGTTACATGAACATAAAAATTTAACATTTACTCCCAATAGTATTCTTTTACTTTATGAACAATTCGCCTTCTGCAGGAGCTAAGATTCCCGTCACAGGCTGTTTTATCTCTTTTTTAATAGTTATCTGCTCCTCGAGAGGCAACTCTCCAGAATCAAATCCCAGCTTCAGGCTATAATCACCCTTCTCCAGTACCCAAGCCGTATCCTTTTCACTATATACCGCCAGTGCAAATACAGGAATCGTTATGCTTACTTCACACTCCTCGCCTGGTTTAAGCGTGTGTGTCTTTTTATACCCACGCAATTCAACTGCTGGGCGATCTGTCGATGGATTGAGCTGTGTAGAGTATAACTGAACGACCTGTTTGGCTGGGCGAGAACCGGTATTTTTTACTAGGCAGATGACGGTGATAGTATTATCATTTTGCTTTACTTTCATATCACTCATCTGGAAAGTAGAATATGTAAGCCCATAACCAAACGGATAAGCCACCTCTACCCCACGTGTAGCATAATGTCGATAACCTACATATATATCTTCGGTATAATTGGTGTAATCTATATTTGGGATATCATAATACTTATTTACCGTACTGAAATTCTCAAATGACTGATTAAGACCTGTCTCTGGCACATTGACAGGGAAATTCTGTGATGGGACATCGGCATAACGCATAGGGAATGTCATAGGTAGGTGTCCGCTAGGAGACACTCTCCCCGTAAGTACATCGGCTGCCGAATTACCACCTTCCTGACCTGGCATCCACACCACCAGTACAGCATCTACTTTATCCCTCCACGAAGCTATTTCCACGGGGCCACTCACGTTAAGCACCACTACAACCTTTTTACCTGCTGCACGGAACTCACGGCTCACCTCGTTAAGAAGAGCCGTTTCATCTATCCTCAACATATACTCTCTCTCTATATGACGATCAAAACCTTCGGCAGAATGACGAGAAAATGTTATAACAGCCACATCGGCACGGGCAGCAGCACCAGAGACCAGCAAACGTGGGTCACGTATCTCGTTGGGACGTAGCGTGTAGTGTATCCACGAACGTTGTGCATCTAGAGGAGTTATACGCTCTTTCTCACTTTTCATATGAGACATATATCTATCATCTATGACTTCGTCCAGTTTTATACCCACACCTCGTAATCCATCTCGCAAATCCACCACATAGGCCTTGTTTACATCTCCCGAACCACGTCCTCCTGCTATAAAATCATAAGACCCTACACCAAAGAGAGCCACACGACTATCCTTTGCCACAGGAAGTGCCTCACTATCATTTTTAAGAAGCACAAATCCTTCGCTTGCCACATCACGCGTTACAGCCGCGTGAGCTTTAAGGTCTGGATTATTACTGGGTTTATATCCTGCATATCTTGGAGTTTTGACTATGAGTTGCAGTATTCGCTTAACACAGGCGTCTAGTTCCTCTATAGAAAGACGACCTTCCTTTACAGCCTTTACTATATCCTCATACTGACGTTTTTCGCCAGGCTGTATCATATCATTGCCAGCTGCAATCTGTGCAGCAGCATCTAATCCTCCTCCCCAGTCTGTAACCACCGTTCCCTTAAAACCAAATTCACCACGCAATACATCTGTAAGCAAACCTTTGTCTTCCGATGTATAACGGCCATTGATATAGTTATATGACGTCATTATAGTCCAAGGCTGTGCCTCACGTACCGCTATCTCAAAATTTTTAAGGTATATCTCTCTTAATGCTCGCAATGACACACGTGAGTCATTACCCAGACGGTTTATCTCTTGGTTATTGGCAGCAAAGTGTTTCATAGATGTGCCTACACCCTGGCTTTCTATACCATTTATGATAGCAGCAGCTGTCTTACCTGCCAATAGAGGATCTTCTGAATAGTACTCAAAATTACGCCCACACAGAGGGTTACGCATAATGTTCACCCCTGGAGCCAAAATTATATCTACGCCATATTCCTTCACTTCGTTACCCATAGCCTCTCCCACACGATAGATAATACTATCATTCCACGTAGCTGCCATATGTGTCCCTACCGGAAATCCCGTGCAGTAATAGGTAGCTGTATCTCCCTCACGAGTAGGAAGGATACGTAATCCTGCTGGCCCATCGGCCATAACGATAGATGGAATACCCAGTCGTGATATGGGATATGTTATACCTGCCGCACCTGGTATGATGAATTCTGTATAACCTACTTCGCCGGCAGCCTTACGGTCAGACATATCGGCACCTACCACTATATGTGCCTTTTCTTCCAGCGTCATAGCCGAAACCACTTCATCTATATTGGAAGGTGTAAGACGTGGCGCTTTCTGTGCTTGCAGTGTTGCAAGCAGTAGCATTGCAAAGCCAAAGATGATTGATTTTTTCATAACACTTATATTTTATAGAACAAATGTAGTGATTATTATCTATCACTATAAAAAAAAGTGCCTTAAAAAGGCACTCTATATCGTTTACATATTTTTTACACAGACCGCGAAGAAAGTATCTTTACTCCGTCCTCTCCCGGTACTATCTCAACCATTTCTATACAAGAAGGGACAAGAACACAATCTCCCGCCACAAAATCACGCGAATATCCTTCGCAACGTAAGGTATAAGAACCTTCCACACAGGAGAATACGACAAAACTTTCTCCTTTTTTATTATCTATCTTAACCGTAGAAGTAGCATATATCATATCGGTAGAGAAAAACTGGCAATGAACCATTCTAGACTCACTATTCTCGACAATATCATATGACATACTGGCTGGAGTATCATCATCAAAATTCATCGTAGCCATCGCGTGTTCTACGTGTAACTCTCTAGGTTTACCCGTCGAACTATCTATACGCTCAAAATCATATATACGATATGTAACGTCTGACGATTGTTGTATCTCCAGCAGAAGAATACCACGACCTATGGAATGTACACGCCCAGGTGGCAGATAAAAACACTGTCCCTTCTCTACATCTACACGTTGGAGTATATCCAGCAGGCGACCATTTGAAAATGCGTCCAGATATTGTTCCTTGCTTATTTTCTCATTAAAACCAGATATAAGATGTGAAGACTCTTCGGCATCTATCACATACCACATCTCGGCTTTACCGCTCTTATGACCGTTGGACTGTGCATAGGCATCATCTGGGTGTACCTGTATCGATAAGTCATCATCGGCACTTATGAATTTTACTAGTAGAGGGAACGATTTGCCGTATTTTTCCATCACTCTCTCTCCCAGAAAATCCACACCATATTCATCTACAATACTCTGCAAGTCTCGTCCAGTAAGTTCTCCCTCATCTACAACCGAAACATTATCCTTCACAGTAGATATCTCCCACGTCTCTCCACACTTATCCATAGGATATGTCTTGCCCAGCACCGTACGTATCTTATCTCCTGCCCATATAGGAGATTTATATATGGGTGTAAATGTAAGCGGATATAGACGTGTTTTCATACTCGGTTGAAATTTCGTTTTTCGGGCGGTAAAGATAATAAAAATATAGCAATCTACCTACTTTCTTTTGCCCCTACAGCCAGAGTGGCGTTAAAACTACTTTAACGATATTTTCAATCAACGGACTATTGATTTTTTAGCACCTATACCCATAAATATAGGAAGGAAGAAATATATACCTATAATAGACATCACAAGCCCGCCAATAGTCCCCACAGCCAATGTAAACCATATACGTTCTCTCTCTCCTATCAAGAACGGCACAAAACCCAGTATAGTAGAAAGAACCGTAAGCAGTATGGACGTTATTTTGGCATTGAAGGCCTTACGATAGGTAAGAATAGGGGAAAGACGTGATTTTTTTATAAGATTGTTATAATCGTTAAGTATATATATGGACGCATTTACCGTTATACCACATAGCAGGAGCATAGATGCAAACGTTCCTCCATCTACTTTTATCTCAAAAAGATAATAAGTCAAAAATAACCCTATGAGCGATATAGGTATCACCATTATAACGGCGAGTGGTTGCAGTAGCGAATTAAACAATATAGAACACAAAAAGAATATAATCACTATCACCAGTGCCAATACTGCGTACTGGTTTGAATCGTCATCTGCCCACGTCCAACCACCTTGCATATTTTTAATCGTATAACCCACAGGGAGCGTTTCACTGTATTCTTCTATAAATTTCTTCAACATAGCACGATTGGAGTCTGACGAACCTATGTAGCTGTATTGTAGGACAAGTGTATACTGCTGGTTTACCTTACGAATATCTGAAGGTGCCTGTGTTTTAACCACGTGTGCTACATTGTTCAGTTTGTATTGTGATACCGTATCTATGTATTCGGCATTGTTACGTACGTCCCATATATCATACTCTTCCCTTTCTCGCGGAGTCATAATGACATTCTCTCGTGTTCCATCATCATTTGTTATAGTATGGATATTGGACGTGGACATATAGTTATTGATATTACTACTTACCATCATAGGAGATATTCCCTGTCGCACCATCTCTTGCGTATTAAAATCAAACGAATACTCGGTGTAGTCGTTCTTGGAATATGTACGTGAAGAATTGATGGATACATCACTCACACGTTTGTTTTCTTCCAGACGACAGCGGAAGTCATTGGCTATCTCATATAGCTTATCATAGTTGTAACCATAGAATGCCACGGCACTCGAACCTGCACTTTCAGACGTACGATTGGAGAAATACTCACCTTGACAACGTGCAGTCCATTGCGCTCCACCTATCTCTGATGCTACAGTAGTTATATCGTTATACAGTTGTAGAGGGAATGACGTGCGTTCGGCCTCGCGGGTGAAATACACACTGATACTCGTACTTCCAGTATACACACGAGTCTGGAACTGACGTATCTGTGGGAAAGTAGATAGAAAAGCCTCCATTTTCATCGTTACGGCATTCATATTTTCCAGCGTCGTGCCAGATGGCATACTTCCGTTTATCGTTATAACCGTTTCGCCTTCATCATCAGCAGATGACGAGAAATTAAATCCCTTGGATACTTTTTCTGAAAACAGACGCAACGACCCACCCAATACCTTATCGGCCACAGGTTTTATCTTTTCACGATATTTTCTGGAGCCTATGGTATTGTTATAAAGTTCGGCATACCAAACACTATCATCTTTTATGCTTTCTGGAAGTTTGAACACTGGAAGTCCAAATGCCAATACCGCCAAGATTATAAACACCCATCGCCAGCGATACATAAAACGCATCTGTGAGGCATAAAACCTATTAAAGAACACCACGCTACGTTTTCCTCTAAGTGGGAATTTCTTCCACCACACAGGACAGTACCCCCCGTGATGGAACGTCGAATGTCTATTCCTATCCCTTATATGCAGTTTATCCATAAGGGCTGGAACCAGGAATAGTGCCGTAACTAATGATACCGCCAGATTTACTATTATCACCACCGCAAAATCTTCCAGCAGTATCCTTTCTTCCTCGGGCAGGAACAGTATTACCACCACCGAACTTATAGTGGTAAGAGTAGCAGCCAGTACAGCCAGAAAAGCCCTCATATCACCCCGGTGTTTAATATGGTCTGCTATAACTATCGCATTATCCATTATAAGCCCCAGCGATATCGTCAGCCCCGCCAACGACATAAGGTGTAATTCAACTCCCAGCAGATAATAAAAAATAACCGCCACCGCCAGATTGGCTATCATAGTGGCGACTATCATAAACGTATAACGCACACTGGAACTTACCACCAGCACAAAAAGCAGCAGAATAAATATCGTCAGTCCACTGCGTAAGTATATCTTGTTCAGTTCTTCCTGTATATACACCGTAGCATCAGACGAAAGACGCATCTGATAACCATATGGAAGACTCTTCATAAAAGAATTCATCTGTCCTCTTACTTTCTCTCCCAGTGCCAACTGATTGGCTGTACTTTCAGACAGTATGGTTATAGAAAGCGTGTTAAGCCCATTTATACGGAAGTAAGAAGTAGGTTCGGCCTGTTGATATGACACCTTAACCAGTTTATCCAGCGTTATCATCGTGCCATCTACTACCTTTATGGGGATATTTTTTATCTCCTCTATATCAAATGTCGATACAGGTGCAATACTTATCCTTATATAATTCACCGTACCGTCATCTCTTATCTCGTGTCCTATACCTATGGCCTCTCTCGATGTATAGAGACTTATGGCGTCTCTCACGTCCTGTATCTTGATACCCATATCTCTCAACTTACGGGCATCATACTCCAGGTGCCAATACATAGACGTAGCACCCGTTATATCGACTTCGGCTACACCATCTATCTGTGCTATACGTGGTTTGATAGTGGTTTCTATATACTGCTGAATCTTGTGAGGGGCCTCTGGTGCGTTTACCGTATAGGACAGAAACGTACGCGGAGCATCATCTGTCGCCAGTGTTCCTCTCATCATAACAGATGGATACATAGCCCCATCGGGCATAGAAGGCCAAAACTGTCTCACCGCAGACGAAACATCAAATCTTGCCACGTCCATATCTGTCTCCTTGTCAAAGGTAAGAGTAACATTACCTCCTCCCTTTCTGGATACCGACTCTATCCTTGTAATCCCATCTATACGCGACAGCATTGCCTCCATACGTGATGTTATCTCACTCTCCACCACACGGGACGAAGCGTTTTTCATCGAGAACGACACCGTTATGACAGGAAGAGTACGTCCTGGATTTAGTTTTATGGGAAGACGTGGCAAAAACGCAACCCCCACCAGCACCAGAGCTACCGTGAGAATGATGATAGTAAACGAAAAATTGCGTTTTTTCATACCTAGGGAATAGTTTTTTTACTTGATACGATGTACAGGCATCACTCCATACATACGGTCAAATCCTTCTGAAAGAGAACGGTCCAAGACATAGTCATAAAGTGTCAAACGACGTATCTTGGCATATGACAACCAATAGTTACGCAACGCATTTATATATGCTTCCTGTGCCGTATTCTGACGTTGAAGAGAAAGACTTATCGCGTTTACATCGGCCTGTCCTATTATAAAGCGTTGCATCGTGTTACTATAAGCGTCCTTTGCCAAGGCCAAAGCTTGTGATGCACTATTTATAAGTCCCTGCTGTATATTAAAATCCTCTACCGTCATTATAACGTCCTGTTCCAGTGATATACGGTCCTGCTCTATCGATACTTTGGTTATATCATAGTTGCTACGTGCCATATTATATCTACCACGAGCTACTCCCCAGTCTACCAATGGGATATTAAGCGATAGATACACCCTATCCTGACGATTGAGATTTTTATATGCTCCCGTGAAATCATATGCCGCCTGATTAAAACCTACGGCAGCCGTAAGATTGGCCGAAAAACGACTTTCCACCTTGGTACGCTGGACATTTGACTGTGCTTCCAGTTCTCGACGTTTCATATTGAGGATTTCGGGGTTGTTATTCATCGCGTGACGCAATGCCGCCTGTGGGTCTATAACATTTTGACTTGGCACATCTGGCAGTAGCAGTTCAAGTCGTGTATCCTCTGGCAATCCCAGATATGACAATATATCAAATCTCGCACGAGAGAGCGAAATCTTGGCATTTTCCAGTTTATTACGAGCGTTAATCACATCTAATTCCAACGTAAGAAGGTCGGCCTTGGAAATAGAGGCTATCTGGTATTTCTGACGTCCTATCGCCGATAGCGAATCGGCATTTACAAGGTCGGCACTCGCCATATCATACGACACACTCGCCGACACATATGAGAAAAACAACGTCGTAACATTTTCGGCTATCGTTTCCATATTATAAAGAAGCTTACGTTTGGCTTCTTCATATTTGAGAGGTTCTATCTTTTTACTCCACTTGAATTCATTAAATCCAAACAAGGGCTGATTATACCCTATGCTTATAGGAGTAGAAGAGAACTGTTGCTCGTTATCCTGTGCCGAAAAGTTTTTATAGAACGAAAGGTCGCTATTTATAAAGAACGTACCACCCAATACTCTCACACGTTGTGTAACCTCCAGTCCTATCGACGAATTAAGCGTCTGTTGTGAACGGAACTCTTCGCTATTGGTATCGGCTATGTAACGCTGCACATAGTTCTGATTATAACTCACAGGTGTAGAAGTAAGCGAAAGCTGTGGCAAGTCCTGGGCTTTATATGTACGATACTCCCAGTAAGATACAAGATATGTATGACGTGCACGGAATGCTGCAAGTGAACTATCGGTAGCTAGTGATATAGCGTCTTGTAGGGTGAGTGTTACTTTTTCTTGACCATTTTTTTCCTGTGCCGTACATACTATCGCCATCATCATACACAGCACAAAACTTATCTTTTTATATGTATTCATTTTTCTCATAATCTATGCCTTGACCTGTGAAACATTGCGTATATTTTTACTATTACGATAGATAAACCAATATATGAGCGGTATCACATACAGGCTCACCATAGTTCCTATAACCATACCTCCTATCATAGACAGTGCCAGCGGAGCTTGGAGTTCGCTACCTATATCGCTGGTAAACAACACCGGCAGCAGTGCAAATACCGTCGTGAGCGACGTCATAACTATAGCCCTTAAACGACGATGTCCTGCCGTATGTATAGCCTCTAGTATAGACATACCCTCTCTACGCAGGGTGTTTATAACATCTATCTTTAATATAGAGTCATTTATAATTATACCACAAGAAACAATGATACCTATGGCCGACATCACATTGAGCGTATGACCACACGCCCACAGCACCAGCAGCGAAGCAGCTATATCGATAGGTAGTTCCAACAGCACTATAAGTGGTTGGGATAAAGATTCAAACTGTGCCGCAAGTATAAAATACAACAACAACACAGATATAAGTAGCACTATTATCAGTTCCTCAAACAGCAATTTGTTTGAAAATATGCTACCAGCATATTTTACGTCATATTCTGGAGATGTTTTAACTATACTATTTATCTCCCTAGTAAGTTTATCTACGTCCTTCACATCGTCATAGTAGATAGGAATGTACTCCCCGTCTCTCGAGGCATATATAGACTTAAAGTCCTGCCCTCCACTCACCTTTATAAAAGCCGAAAGAGGAACCTCCCCACCACGTGCAGTGTTAATCATAGTCGTCGATAGGAGTTCGTTTATGCTTTTCTCTTCCCAAGAAATCACCATAGGGAGATATTGCACGTCTGAACGTAACGTCGTTACATTATTCTGTCCAAACAAGGAACGTATCGTACTTTTAACAACCGATGCCGATACTCCATAGAGAGCCATCGCCTCGTTATCTACCGTTATATCCACCTGTGATGATAGTGATATATCTGCACGGCCGCCAGTCTTGCGAGCCAAATCATAACAATATGCCACCACATCTTCCATTTCAGATGCAATATCTGATGCCGGACGTGACACTCGTGCCACAAAACCAGCCTCGTCTGTTTCAAATATCTTTTCAAATACAGATTCTACCTTGCCAATCGTCACACTGGCGTGTGGATATCTGCTGAAAATATATGACGTTATAGCTTCTTCTACATCTATGATGGATTTTTCGGGAGATGATTTTACATACATCTGCGCTTCAGACGATGTATATTCTTCTCGTCCCGATAACACAAACTGTTGCTCCCCTGCCAATATGACATTCTGCACACACATACTATCCACATATCTTGCCAAATCCAACATACGACGGGCATTCTCCTTAACGTGTATGTTTTCATTCCACTCTACCGTCACCACACTCTCGTTATAGTCCAGATATGGCATTTTACTCTTATCTATCACGTTAAATAGCAGAATAACCACAGGGACTATTAACAACATAAAGACTCCTGCTACACGTCTATGCTTAAACACATAATCAAATCCACGGTCATAAACTCGCCACCCACTTACCACCGTGTCCATCTTTTCAAGCATCACCCTTATAAATTTAGGGGCCTTTACGCGTGATATCACCCTCGAAGAATAAAAAATCTTATATGCCACAGGCAGGAATATGATACCAACCACATATGCCACTGCCAGACCTATCGTTATAGACATCGCCTGGTCCATAAAGATAGCTCCTGCTATACCGCTTATGAATACCAGTGGCACAAATACAGCCACAGTGGTAAGCATAGATGAAAGCAGAGGTGTGATTATCTCATTGGTACCCTTTACACAGGACTCGTCCAGCAGTCCGTCTTTTTCCCTGTACTGTGCTATATTATCTGTAACGATGATAGAGTTATCTATCATCATACCCATAGCCAGTATAAGCCCCGAGAGCGATATTATATTAAGTGAAAGCCCAAAGAGATAAAAGAACAACATACTCACTATGAGCGACACCACCATACCCAACGAAATAATAGCCGGTGTACGCATATCCTTAAAGAATAGTAACGCCGTCACACATATAAGCAGGAATCCTATCCATAGATTACTCTGCAGGTTTTCCATCGTGTAGTCCAGGATATCTGTCTGGTTTTGCGACACATCAAACGACATATCTGGATACTGCTCACGGAACATCTCCAATGTCTCATTCATCGACTTTTTAAGTCCTTCCATAGACGCATCGGCCTGTTTTATGACCGAAAACACTATGGCTCGCTTACCATTGTAATAAGAATAACCTACCGGATCCTGTGCCACGATAGACACATCGGCCATATCACTCAAATGATACAGACGCCCCTCCTTTACAAATGATATATTTTTTATATCCTCCACCGTACGCAATGTCGAGGATATCTTTACATTATACTCATAGTAGCCATCACGAGCAGTAATAGACCCAGCCTCTACATTGTTATCTGTAAGAATCCGTTCCAGTTCTGAAAGACTTATCCCTGCCTGTGACATTTTGTCGTTAAAAGGCACTATGGCTACCTCTTGTTTTTCTACACCCGTCATATCTACCATAGCGACTTCGGGCAGTTGTTCCATACGACGAGAAATAACCGTCGTTGCATATTCAGAAAGTTCCAGGAATTTGGTACGCTGGGTCTCCTCATATGGGACATCGCTTTTAAGCGTAAGGTTTACATTAAAGATAGGAAGGTCTGTCGCCGAAGCCTTAACCACACGAGGGCGGTCCACATCTTGCAGATTAGCCATCGCCATATCTATCTTTTCGTTTACATCTATAAAAGCATAGTCTGTATCTGTACCATAGTCAAATCTCAATCTAATGATACCCACACCATCACGTGTACGGCTTTCCATAGATGACACGTGAGCCACCTGCATCAATTGCAGGCGTAACTGACGTACTACCGTATTTTCCAACTGTCGTGCCGATGTCCCTTCTTTGGATACCTGGACTGTGATTTCAGGAATAGCCACATCTGGCAATAGTGATACAGGGAGCGTAAAATATGTTATCACCCCCAGTATGATAGCTGCTAGAAAACTCATCATCACAGCTACCGGCTTATTTACTAGAAATCTTATCACTATATGAAAGCTGTTATTCTATGATTTTATTGACCTTGACGCGTACGTCATACGTAAGATTGGCATTGCCAGACACTATGATAGTGTCTCCCTCTTTCAGTCCCGAACTGATGATTATATCACTGCTGTTATCATCTCCTTCCTCTACATAGTTCCATACGGCCATGCCTCGTTTATAAGAGAAAACTACCTTGCGTCCACCGCTACGGTTAACCACCGCCGTTTTGGGAACTGCCAACTGTGCTGCCACAGTATTGCGTATCACTACACGTACATTCATACCGTCATATAGTTCGGCGGTAGGATTATCTACTACTGCCTTGACGCGTATCAGTCCCGTTTCATCTACCACAGGATTTATCTGTGTTATACGGCCTATTATTTTACCCTCACTATCTGAAAACGGACGTATCTCTACCTCTCCACCGCGACGCACAGCCACAAGTTCGCTTTCCAGTACCGCAAAATCCACCAACATACTACCCGTACCTATCACCGTACAGAATGATTTCCCTGCCGCAGGAGCGTTGTGTTCCAGTGTAAACAGATTGGCTACTACACCATCAAATGGAGCATATAACGTTGCGTTTTCATATTCATACAGGGCTAGATTATAAGCATTACGACTGTCTTCATATCCGCTTTTGGTGCAAAGGAGCTTCATTTCGCTCTCTGGCACAGATGTCGTATCGTTTATGTTGTACCCACGAGATATAAGAGCCTCTTGAAGAGACAGATAGGCCTTATCCAGCGAAGATTTGGCAGAAAGGAGACGGTTTTTCAGTTTATAGTCATCTATCTGTGCTATCTTTTGTCCTTTTTTAACAGTCTGACCATTAACGGCATATATTTTGGTTACCACTTCAGATGCAGAAAAATTAAGGTCGGCACGGCGAGCGGCCTCCACCTTACCATTGCTTATGGTCTCATACGCAAAATCTCCTCTACGCAACACCTTGACATCTACCACAGGTGTCTCCTGTGCCAAGACTTGTGATACGTTTTCTTCCTTTTTCTCTTCGCTTGTAGCACAAGAGATGAGCGTCATAACAAGTGCCGCTCCTATCAAATACAAATGTCTGCTCATACTATACATCATATACGTTTACACCATTCAAAGATAGCGAATAATATTTAACACGAGATATTTACATACGTATTTTAACACATATTTATATCACATCTCACACGTTACAAATCATACTTATACCTGAACACCCATTCAAAGTCATATCCCGTATGATGGAAATAAAAATACTCATTCACTTCATCTACCATCACACGATTGAAATTGCGTCCCATATCATATTTTTTGACTTTGTTTCCATCATAGTCCCACACCTCTACATAGGTATTGAGCACTTTCTGCCAAGAGCCCATATCCTGGTAATCACAGGTCATGACATAGATATACTTATACCTCTTTCCTCCATCTACACTTAATATCTTATATCCCTTTTCTTTCTTGAAATCCATAGCCTGTACATCTTCCCAAGTGTAAGGCTCACCTATCGTCTTTTCAACAGATATTTTACCATCGGGAGAGATATCACATATATCTATACGACGAGCATGCCCATAAAACACATACATCTTTCCGTGTTTATATACGATATACGCTCTATTATATATATCTCCCGATATAGTCGTACCTCTAGCATCAGCTTCATAGTCCATCTTTTCGGCCAGCAACAAAGAGTCAATGTGCTCTCCTGTTTCAGTACGATTGGTATATATAAAGTGACGTAAATTCTCCACATCTACTCCATTCTCATCCCAACCAGTCATATCTATCAATCCATAGACAGAATCATTGACCGTAAACTCACGATACATATATTCTGTCGTAAAGTTTTTTTCCCATTTTCTTTCTCCTACCACCTCAATAGATGAGTCCCCTACACGCAATGTACGTTCCACAATTCCTCCTGGGGCAAGGCTTGTAACAGGAAACTCATCTTTGTTTACATCACACAGGCTTACATACGACCCACGATAATCATCTGGCCCCTCACCTTTATTGCCATAATTATATAGATATTTCCATTCTGGTAGGCTGTACACATAGAACAATTTTTCACTTCTGGGCGAATGTACCACCGCACGACTACTCTCTACCGCAAACCAATCACTCGGTTTAAGTATTTCATTTACCGCTACGCTGTCACATTCCAGTGCCTCCACCGTATCAAATGACATATCTATCTCTTTTTCATTTGAAGTACAAGAGGCCAACAGTGCCACAAATCCAAATAATGCTAAAAATCTTTTCATAACTATTTTTAATTATAATTCCATGCACAAATATACTTAATTAACAATAACGTATTTTACCCCCCCCCCCGTTTAACATTTATTTAACATATCATTTTCCATTACAGGAGCTTTTTATACATTAGACGGAAAAAAGTGGCAAAAGGTTTCATAAAAATGAAAATTTAACATTTCAATCTGCTCGCCCTGTGGGGCGAGCAGGTTTTAACGTCCTATTTCATCTTATAGATAACGACCGTAGTTTGCTGTCACGTCACGAAGCTGGACATTGCTGCGGAATGACTTTGCCATCTTGGTCTCGAATGCAAGAACCTTCTCTGCCGCTGCGGCTGCATCTTCCCAGCCTACAAGAGAGAAGGCCTTTGTCAGCCACTGTACATAGCAATCGCGAAGTGCCTGATTCTGAGCGTCAAGATAATAGTCGCGGTTGCCCATTCCAAGTCCCGCCTGATCAATATAGAGCACATTCATCGTGCTGTTCAGAAGATCCGCGCTCACGCCTGTGCTGAACATCGGATTGCTTGAGCAAGTGTGGATGATTGCCAGAGCATAAACAAGATGCTGACGGTTGTCCACGGACATAAGCCTGTCGATATCTGCCTTCAAAGGTGCCACACCTTCTGTGTTGAGACGCAACGAATCCATACCCATATTATAAAGGTCTGCAATCTTCTGGTCCACGGTGCCCGGCTTATTCTTGGACTTGGCGATATCAGCAAAAAGGTCGTTCAGACGGACCTCATTGGTTTCGCGAAGCTGGTCAAACGTACCATAGCGCGCAAATTCCGGCTTCAGCGGATTAGCAGCCTGCCATCCACCGGTAGCGTACTGGTAAAAGTCATCTTTGAGGGCCACGCTCTCATCAAAGTTAGCACGATTGATCGCAGGTACTTCTTCTGCCTGCTTCACATTACACGCAGCCAGAAGTGCCAAGGTTGAAAATGTCAACATTAGTTTTTTCATATATTCTTTCTTCTTATAAATTAAAATTTCGTGTGTTATATGACAATTTGTAAAATTAGGCGATTTTGATTGGAATAGCAATAGCTGCTGTGAAGACTTTTATCCCTCTCCAGCACAACGTTACCAACAATATAGTTATATAATACCACTTAGTATTTATTATATTAATATATAAGATTATCAGTATGCAATATATTATGCATATCTATTAATTTTTAGCGAAAAACTTCCTGAAATACAATAGGTTACGCTATTTTGATTTTGAAATCTGCTCTATACTTTTGCCCCATGATGTAGAGGGAATAGCTCCCTCTCTAAACCTGTTGATTTAAAGAAGTTATGAGCAAAAGACATTACATTGTGTCGATCAAGACGATTGACGACAAGCTACTTTTTCCGACAGATTTCAATGGAGAGGCTTTTTTGTTTGGAGTCACTGCAAAAGCTAGTGCAAAGACTGGAGTTATCTTTAAAGGATACGCATCTTTTCCTACTGGTCTGGAGCTGGTGTTATATTG
>JAFYKQ010000079.1 GCA_017537565.1 Flavobacteriales bacterium | reverse complement strand
TGTATTTTTTCAGTACGGCAAGCGAGGGCGACTGCACCGCACGAGTGGACGAACTTGTGAAACAAGGTGTGAATATCAAATATAAATACTGTCCAGACCAAAAACACGGTGGTGACGCAATAGAATGTACTCCGGAACTTTTAAAAGAATTCTTCTCACACGTAAATAATAACAATGGAATAAAAGAGTGAGAACCTATCAGTGTAGGGGCACAAAAGTTTAAGGTAATGTAGACAAAAAAGGTCGCTCTTTAGGAGCGACCTTTTTTATAGATGATTATTTATTTTCTTTTTGAGAGATATATTGTTCCCATTGCCAGGCAGATTTAAGAGTTTCTTCTATCGTTCGTTCTGCCTTCCAGCCCAATTCTTGGTTGGCAAGTGTCGTGTCTGCCCATATAGCCATTACGTCTCCCGGGCGGCGTTCTACACATTGATAGTTGAGAGATAGATTGTTTACTTTTTCAAATGTAGTAACCAGTTCTAGAACAGAAATTGGGCAGCCTGTACCTACATTGAATATCTCATAGTCTTCTTTCATACGACCTTCTATCATTCTAGTTACAGCAGCAACGTGTGCCTTTGCTAGGTCTACAACGTCTATGTAATCTCTTAAACAAGTGCCGTCTGGAGTAGGATAGTCGTTCCCAAATATATTAAGACACTTGCGTTTGCCTATGGCAGTCTGTGTGATGTATGGGACTAGGTTATTTGGAACGCCACGAGGCAGTTCTCCTATAAGAGCCGATGGGTGAGCTCCTATAGGATTAAAATAACGCAATGCTATTCCTTTAATGTCTGGATGGGCATATACTGTATCTCGCAATATGTCTTCGCATATCTGTTTGGTATTGCCATATGGCGATGTAGATGGAAGACGCTGTGTGCTTTCTGTAACGGGAAGGTCTTTGGTTTCTCCATACACCGTAGCCGATGAAGAGAAAAGCACATTACATGCACCATATTTCTGTATGGCTTCTAGTAGATTTAAGAAAGAAAGCAGATTGTTTTTATAGTACATGATAGGTTTTACGACAGATTCGCCTACTGCCTTAAACGCAGCAAAATGTATTACAGCATCTATCTTATAGTCTGTAAATAATTTTTCTACTGCACCATAATCACAGAAATCCATCTCTACAAAAGGAATGTCCTGCTTGCCGGTGATTTTTTTAACTCCTTCATAGCAAGTCATATCACAGTTTGACATATTATCTGCCACTATGACATCATATCCAGCATTTATAAGTTCTACTGTTACATGGCTTCCAATATAACCTGCACCTCCAGAAACAAGTATCTGTTTTTTCATATGATTTTGATTTTATTTGTTAATAGGAGAATAGTTAATCCCTGTAAAAAAGGTCACGAGTATATACCTTGTCTTTCACATCATCTAGTATTGTGTCATATCTATTGGCAATGATGATGTGAGAGCCCTTTTTGAAGGCAGATAAGTCATTTATCACTCTGCTGCCAAAGAACGTACTACCGTCTTCCAGTGTAGGTTCATATATTATGACTTTGGCGCCTTTGGCTTTGATACGTTTCATAATGCCCTGTATGGAGCTTTGACGGAAATTATCTGAATGTGATTTCATAGTGAGGCGATATACACCTATCACACATTCCTTTTCTGATGTCTGGCTATATAGATTGTTATCCCCATAGTAACTATAATAACCTGCACGTTCCAGGACGCGGTCTGCAATGAAATCCTTACGTGTACGGTTACTCTCTACTATGGCGGTAATCATATTTTCGGGTATATCCTCATAGTTGGCCAGTAGTTGTTTGGTGTCTTTTGGCAGGCAATACCCTCCATATCCAAACGAAGGATTGTTATAATGACTGCCTATGCGAGGGTCTAGGCCTACGCCTTCTATTATCTCACGAGTGTTGAGACCTTTGATTTCGGCATAGGTATCCAGTTCGTTAAAGTAACTCACACGCAATGCCAGATATGTATTGGCAAATAGTTTTACTGCTTCGGCCTCGGCAGTACCTATGATAAGGGTATCTATTTCTTCTTTTAATGCTCCCTCGAGTAGTAGCAGGGCAAATTCGCGAGCTTTTGCATCTATATATTCATCACCTCCCTCACGACCTACTATGATGCGGGAAGGATAAAGATTGTCATAAAGGGCTTTGCTCTCGCGTAAAAATTCGGGAGAGAACAGAATGTTTTTATATGCGGTCTTTTCTATTATAGATGATGTATATCCCACAGGGACAGTAGATTTTATGACTATGGTAGAAGAAGGATTGCAGCCCAGTACCATATCTATGACGCTTTCTACTGCCGATGTGTCAAAAAAGTTCTTCTGGCTGTCATAGTTGGTAGGAGTGGCGATGATGATGTAGTCGGCATCACGATATGCTTCTCGGGCATCAAGGGTAGCACGCAGGTTGAGATTGCATTCGGCAAAGAATTTTTCTATGTATTCGTCCTTGATGGGGGATATACGAGAATTGATAAGTTCTACCTTATGAGGGTCTATATCCACGGCCACCACTTCGTTCCTCTGTGATAGAAGTGTGGCAATGGAAAGTCCTACATATCCTGTTCCTGCTACGGCTATTTTCATATAGATGATTTGTTTGAAATAGCAAAGTTAATTATAATTGGTAGAAAACACAAATGATGAAACTGCCACCTAATGTCTCTCTCCATAACAGGTTTCAAGTTTATATTGTGCTCCCTTTTCAACGATGAAAAGCAGTATTTCCTTAAATGCATATCTTACAGTAGATATGTCTGCAACAGGTGCTTTACTGCCTAGTTCCTCTTTTATAACCGATGGTATTTCATGTGAGGAAACACTTAACCTGCCAGATAGTGTTTTGACATCATCTGCATCTATGATGGCTCTTTGGCGGTAGTCATTACGGTGGTTGTTAACGTCTGAATAATCATATTCTATTATCAATCGTCCACGGAAGTCATAACCTGCCACTATGTATGCCCATATATCAAAATCGTCTATCGATTCTATTATGCCTATATCGTTCTCCAACATCGTGTCTGTGTCATAGTTTATGGCAAATGTAGTGAAAATAACTCAATCATTACACATAGCGGTATTCTGTATAAAAAAGGCGACCCTCAGGGTCGCCTTTTTTATGCTGAATTATTTCTTGCTGGTAGTTTTTTTACTGGTCGGTGCCTTTTTGGTGGTCTTACTGGCAGATGAGCGAGCAGTTTTGGCCTTCTGAGGTTTTTCTATGCTTTCGGCCTGCAGTTTAAGACAGTCTTCCAGTGATAGAGAGGCAGGGTCTGTACCTTTTGGGATTTTGATGTTTTCCTTGCCTATCGATATATAAGGTCCATAACGTCCATTGAGGATTTTAACCACAGGGTCGTGTTCTTCATATATCTTTATCTCTTTGGCGGCTTCGGCCTTTATTTTTTCGTCTATAAGCTCTATCGCACGTTCTATCGTAACGATCATAGGGTCATCGCCCGCTGCTGCCTTGAGAGATATGAACATATTATTCCATCTAATATAAGGCCCAAAACGACCTATGGCAGCTGTTATGACTTTACCATCTTTCTCTCCTACCGTGCGAGGCAGACGGAATAATTCCAAAGCCTCTTCCAATGTTATATCTCCTATCGACTGACCTTTCATTAGTGAGGCAAAAAGAGGTTTTTCCTCATCATCTACGCGACCTATCTGTACCATAGGGCCAAAACGGCCTATGCGTACACTTACCTGACGCCCGTTTTCGGGGTGTGTACCCAGTATTCTTTCACCCGTAGAGCGGTCTGCGTTTTTCTCTACATCTATCACCGTACCATGGAACGGAGTATAAAAATCCTCCATCGTTTTCACCCAGTCTTTGTCTCCTGTAGCGATAGCGTCCAGGTCTTCTTCGGCATCGGCTGTGAATTTATAGTCTACTATGTCTGGGAAGTGCTCTACCAGAAAATCATTGACCACGCCGGCTATATCTGTCGGTAGGAGTTTGCCACGGTCTTTGCCTATGTTTTCTACACTACCAGCAGATGTTATCTGTCCACCGCTAAGGGTGTAAATGTTATATGAACGAGGAGTACCATTGCTATCTCCCTTTTCTACATATCCACGACGCTGGATAGTGCTTATGATAGGTGCATAAGTAGAAGGGCGGCCTATACCCAGTTCTTCCAGTTTTTTAACCAATGCTGCTTCTCCATAACGTACAGGAGCCTTTGTGAAACGTTGTGTGGCTACTATGTCGTTATAAGATAGGGTCTCTCCTTCTTTAAGGCGAGGCAACATACCTTCTTTTGTGTTTTCTTCCTCTTCATCGCTCGTGTCATAGCCATATATTTTAAGGAAACCGTCAAAAAGGAGAACTTCGCCTTCGGCAGTGAAACTATGTGAACTGCCCGATACCTCTATCTGTGCTGTAGTGCGTTCTAGGCGAGCGGCCTCCATTTGCGAAGCTATGGCACGACGCCATATGAGATTATATAGTTTTTTCTGTCGTTCATCACTGCCAGCCCATTCGTGTTCCATATATGTAGGACGTATGGCCTCGTGGGCTTCCTGTGCACCTTTGGATTTGGTGGTGTAAGGGGTATAGTGGTAGTACTGCTCTCCATAACGAGATATAATCTCGTTTTTGATTTTGGCCATCGCCTCATCAGATAGGTTAACGCTATCGGTACGCATATATGTTATGTGTCCGCTTTCATATAGGCGTTGGGCGAGAGTCATGGTCTGTGATACCGAATACCCCAGTTTACGCGCAGCCTCCTGTTGCAGTGTGCTGGTTGTAAACGGTGCTGCTGCACGACGTGATGTAGGACGAGTTTCTATGGACTGTACCGTAAATGTAGCGTCTATGCAGTGTTTAAGGAAATCTATTGCTTCGCCTTCGGTAGAGAAACGGTGAGCCATATCGGCCTTGAATGATACGCCGCTGCTACCTGTAAAGATGGCAGTAATCTTATAATAAGCCTTGGAATCAAATGCCTGTATCTCGCGTTCGCGTTCCACGATAAGACGTACAGCAACACTCTGCACACGTCCTGCCGAAAGCCCGCTTTTGATTTTTTTCCATAGTAGAGGCGAAATCTCATAACCCACCAGACGGTCCAGCACTCGGCGAGCCTGCTGGGCATTGACCAGATTAATATCTATCGTACGTGGGTTTTCTATGGCGTGAAGTATGGCTTTCTGTGTTATCTCGTGGAATACTATACGGCGGCTGCGTTCGGGTGTGAGTCCCAGGTTTTCATACAGGTGCCAAGCTATGGCCTCTCCCTCGCGGTCCTCATCGGAAGCCAGATATACCATCTGGGCACGGGAAGAAAGCGAACGTAATTTTTTGACAAGTTCGGCCTTGGAAGGGTCTATTTCATACTGTGGTGTAAAACCATTCTGTGTATCAATACCCATCTTGCGTTCGGGGAGGTCTGCTATATGACCAAATGAAGATTCTACCTTGTAGTCTGCACCCAAGAACTTTTCTATGGTTACGGCCTTGGCTGGAGATTCCACTATTACGAGATTTTTTGCCATATCATCTTGTTTATAAGGGACTGCAAAAGTACAGTTTTTATGTCGTATGTTCCCAAATTTATTAACTTTTAAATTTAGGAGAGTTTTTATGTTGAGTTTTATCTATGGATATAAAAGGTTGTTTATAAATCTTTTACAGTAGATATACGCAATGTGTTTACGTGTCCTTTTTCATTGAGCGGGGTGGTCATAAGATTTACCACACGCTCTCCTGCAGCGACAAAACCGCGTTCGGCACCCATAGCATTGATATCATCTACTGCCTGGTCTGTGCTTTCTATGCTCTTATAGTAAAAGGCCCGGCAACCCCATACTAGGTTTAGCTGGGTCATTATGTCGCGATTTGACGTATAGACCAGAATATGTGCATTGGGACGGTGAGATGATATTTGGTAGGCGGTATATCCAGAATTTGTGATAGTGGATATTGCCTTGGCCGAAAGCTGTATAGCTATTTGCGAAGCGTGGTAACATATGGCATCTGTCATAAAACGCACACGGGATTCATCGCTAGGCGGATTTTTGGTGTGGTCTATGCTGTTGTGGCGTTCTATGTTGCGAATGATTTTGGTCATCTGCTCTATCACGCCTACGGGATATTCTCCCATAGCTGTCTCTCCCGATAGCATAACGGCATCGGCTCCGTCCATAACACTATTGGCGACGTCATTCACATCACTGCGAGACGGCGTGAGCGAATGTGTCATAGATTCCATCATCTGTGTGGCGATGATGATGGGTTTGGCTGCCGTGCGGGCTTTTTTTACCAGCATCTTCTGTACCAGAGGCACGCTTTCGGCAGGGATTTCTATGCCCAGGTCTCCACGAGCCACCATAATAGCATCGGTATGTTGTAGTATGGTGTCTATGTCTTCTACTGCCTCGGGTTTTTCTATCTTGGATACTATGGGTATGCGTTTGCTGGTGTGGCGAGCTATCTCATCACGCAATAACTGTATATCCTCACCACTACGTACAAATGACAGTGCAAACCAGTCAACACCTATCTCTATTGCCGTCTTTACGTCTTCCTTGTCTTTTTCGGTAAGGGCAGGCAGGGATATCTGTGTGTTGGGTAGATTTACACCTTTGCGGCTGCGTAAAGAGCCACCCTGTACCACGCGGGCAGTAACTTCATCTATTCCGTTGGTGTGTATTACGTCCAGAACTATCTTACCATCATCTACAAGTATCCTTTCGCCTACTTTAACATCACGGGCAAACTCCTTATATGTCATATACACCCGTGAGGCATTGCCTATGCAAGGAGTATTGGTAAATGTTATCTCGTCTCCTGCTGTGAGTTCTACGCCTTCTTCTACCTCTCCTACGCGTAGTTTTGGGCCTTGAAGGTCGGCAAGTATGGCTATGTTTGTCCCATAGCGGGCGTTTATCTGTTTTACGCGTTCGGCACGTAGGGCTGTCATCTCACGCGTGGCGTGGGACATATTTATACGGAATACATTGACTCCTGCCTTTACCATATCTGTCATTATAGCAAGACTGTCTGATGCAGGACCCAGAGTGGCGACTATTTTTGTTTTCTTGTGATTGATTATCATTGTTTTATGTGTTATGGGTAGTTTGCTTCCATTTGCGGGCAAAGGTAGTAAATAATTCTCAAACTGTTTCTTATGATGGCAGTGGGTCGTAGAATGTTAAAGATGATGATAAAATAAAGATTTTGCTTTTTTATGATTAACTTTAATATGACCTTAAAAACTATACATTGAAAAAGATTTTTTTATCCATTATATGTGTGGGGGTATGTCTTTTGTGCTACAGCCAAAATCCTAATCCTGTCCCACATATAGACATCACACCGTATGATAGTCATATCACTCTGTCGTGGAGTGCAGATAGTGCTGCCAGAGGCTATATCATATATATACACGACAACACCCCGATAGATACTGTACGAGAACCGTACTATGTACATTTTCCTGATAGCCGTATAGTACGTCCATACAGGGTTCAAGCATTGGACTCTGATGGGAGGAAGTTGTGGTCTGTCCATTCTTCAAAGACCAGATTACGTCCATTTCCAGATGAAGAGCTGATGGATATGGTAGAGCGACACACATCAGATTATTTTATAGGTTATGCTCATAGTGCATCGGGGATGGCACGCGAGGGGAGTGAAAAGGACAGCAGTGTGGTTACTGTAGGGGGTAGCGGTATGGGGGTGATGGCCATCATAGCAGCAGCATACAGGGAGTGGATAGAGCGTGGTGATGCTTATAGGCGTATATCCCGCATAGTAGCATTTCTATCCCGTGTGGAGCGTTTCTATGGTATGTGGGCACATTGGTATGATGGAGATACGGGAGATGTCATTCCTTTTTCCCCGCAAGACGACGGAGGCGATGTGGTGGAAAGTGCACTGATGATGCAGGGATTGCTATGTGCGAGGGCATATTTTGATAAAGATGAGGAAAAGAGATTGAGGGATTCTATTACCACGCTATGGGAGGATATGGACTGGAGGTTTTACACACGGGGAGAAAAGGTGTTGTATTGGCATTATTCTCCACGTTATGGGTTTGAGATGAATATGGAAGATGAACTCCCTGATTCTGATTTTTCAGACAGCGTGAGTGTATCGGGAATCACCTATGAATTACATAAACGCGAAAATAAAAAACTGTTGTTGCAAGACAGGATAGAATCAGAAAT
>JAFYKQ010000009.1 GCA_017537565.1 Flavobacteriales bacterium | reverse complement strand
TGCCCCATAGCTGTAAAGACAGATGTAATGCACATCACAAGTGCAATAATCAGATTTTTTCTCATTATTTATATATTATTAATCTTTATTTTCAATACTTTACTGGTCTTATCACTTACCACAGCGTGGATAGAACGACGATATCCTACCACCCACAGTATATGCCCTCTATTATCTTCCAGAACACATACTCTGTCTTTTTCTGTAAGTGGCAGTTTTATATCCTTGAGATATTTGGAAAGTTTTTTCCTCGCTCCCCCCATTCCCCAGGGACAGAACACATCTCCTTTATGCCATCTTCTCACTCGCAAAGGAAAACATAGTTTATCTTTATCTAGATATATCTGTACAGCATCATTATATACCTCATCTAAAGACTCACATTCTTCTATCGTGATAGATACAGGAGCATCTATTGTCGCAGGAACAGCATATATACTTGTTTCTACTTCTGTATGTGCTGGCACAATAGGCTCTATGTATATATAACGACGGTCCTTCACCGCACGATGTGTAGATGACAGGAACTCTTTTCCCGATTGAGCATTCAACGTAAGACTCAAATCTATAGCCCTATCACCCATATCATAGCGTCTTAAAATCTCATATATGAGTGTAGATGCAGCAGTACCCAATGTCTTTAATGCCTCTATATCTATCCTTATACCACGCTCTGTATCCTCGGTTATGTTTTTTATCTTTTCTTCCAGTAACAGACGATACAGGTCATTTACCCCACGTAAATGTTCTGTATTCTCTTGCACGCTGCTACATAGTGATGGATTTATCTCTTTAAGGATAGGGATAACACTGTGGCGTATCTTGTTACGGGTGTATTCTTCGGTAGCATTGGTAGAGTCTTCCACCCACGTTATATCGTTTTCACGAGCATATTTTTCTATCTCTTCCCTAGTAAATGGGAGTAACACACGGTAGAAAATATCCCTCATAGGAGCCATACCCAGCAGGCCGTCTATCGATGTCCCACGAGTAAAATTATGAAGTATTGTTTCCACTTGGTCATCACCGTGGTGAGCTATGAGCACTCCGGCATATCCTTTTTCGGCACATAGATTATAGAAAAACTCATAACGCAATTCCCTTGCCGCCATCTCTATTGAAAGACCTTTGCTTTCTGCATAGGAACGCGTGTCAAAATCCACACAATGTATCTCTACATCGTGCTTTTCTGCCCAGTTCCTTACAAACATTTCATCACGCTGTGACTCCTCCCCACGCAAATGAAAATTACAGTGTGCCACAGCATATTTTATCCCTCGTCTATGAAGCATATCTGCCAGCACCACCGAATCCACACCTCCGCTTACGGCACATAGCCAAACCCTTCCCTCCTCTATAAGCGTAGGGAAAGATTTCTCTATGTGAGCGACAAATGATGTGTATAAAGATTCTTTTTTCATCTATATGCTATGAACCTACAAAGGTAGTAAAAATCAATGAGCTTGTAGCCAATTATCACCTACTCCTATCTCTACCAAAAGCGGCACACGATGCACCCAAGCTCCCTGCATCTTTTCTCGCACCATATCCTTCATATATTCCAGTTCCTCTCTCGTCACGTCAAAAACCAATTCGTCGTGTACCTGCATTATCATTCTAGAAGATAGTTTCTCCATATTTATGACATCGTTTATATCTATCATAGCGCGCTTTATGATATCTGCCGCCGAACCCTGTATAGGTGCATTGACGGCATTGCGTTCTGCCATACCACGCACCGTAGCATTACGACTGTTTATATCTGGCAGGTAACGACGTCGTCCCATTATCGTTTCTACATAACCGTGTGTACGGGCAAATTCTTTCTGGGATTCTATATAGTCTGTAAGACGTGGATATGCTTCGTAATAGGATTTTATAACCTCGCTAGCCTCGCGATGTGTGAGCGAAGTCTGTCGTGTAAGCCCGTGAGCAGATATACCATAAATGATACCAAAGTTTACACTCTTGGCGTGTGAACGTTGCTCTTTGGTAACCTCATCTATTCCCACACCAAATACCCTGGCTGCCGTACTGCGGTGTATGTCTTCTCCCGCTGCAAAGGCGTCTATCATAGCTTCTTCATCAGATAGTGATGCTATGATACGTAGTTCTACCTGTGAATAATCGGCCGCCATTATAAGACGGGATTTATCACTGGCGGTAAATGCTGCACGTATCTTACTGCCTCGTGGAGTACGTATAGGTATGTTTTGAAGGTTTGGTGATGAGGACGAAAGTCTGCCTGTAGCCGTGAGAGTCTGGTTATAAGACGTATGTACACGTCCCGTAGCAGGATTTATCTCTCGTGGGAGAGCTTCCAGGTATGTAGATATGAGTTTACCCAGCGAACGATATTCCAAGATATCTGCCACTATGGGATTTTCTGGTGCCAATGCAGAAAGAACCTCTTCCGATGTGGATATTTTACCCGTGCGGGTCTTTTTAAGTTTATCCCCTATGCCTAATCTTTGGAACAGGACTTCGCCCAGCTGTTTGGGAGAATTGAGGTTAAAGGTACCTCCTGCCACTTCATATATACGATTTTCTATATCGGTAAGCTGTTGTGAAAAACTTGATGAAAGTTCTTTAAGTGCAGCTGTATCTATACATACCCCCGTGGCTTCCATCTGTGACAAGACCTTTACCAGTGGCATTTCCAGCGTATGGAACAATGTCTTTACACCTTTTTCTGTGAGCATAGGTTCAAATGTCTCCCATAGACGCAATGTAATATCGGCATCTTCACAGGCATAGTCTTTGAGACGGTCTTTTGGCACTCGGCGTATGTCTTTCTCACCACCCATCATTTCTTCATATGTCATAGTACGGTACGATAAATAACGTCGCGACAATGTATCCATACCATGACGGCTCTCGGGGTCTATGAGATAGTGGGCTACCATAGTGTCATATCTCTCCCCTTTTACTTCTATATGATATGAAGCGAGAACCTCTATGTCATATTTTATGTTCTGTCCTATTTTGGCGATAGAGGCGTCTTCCATCACTTCTTTTACTCGCTCTAGGACATATCTCGCCTGTTCTTTATCCTGTGGCACGGGCAGCCAATATGCTTCGCCTGTCTTTACAGCAAATGACATTCCCACCATAGTAGCTCCTATGGGTGTAAGTGATGTAGTTTCTGTATCAAATGCAAACAGACGACTCGATTTAAGTTTCTCTATAAGAGCATCTACATCATCTCTACCCTCTACCGCTATATAGTTGTGTGGGGTATTTTCCATACTGTCCTCCATAGGGAAAAGTATAGACGAAGGGCTATCTGTAGCTGGAGTAGAGAACATATCCAGTTGTCCTTCTTGTGGAGCAGATGTGCTTTCCATAACAGGAGACACAACAGATGACACGGGATGAACACTCCCTGCAAAGTCCCTATATACCACCTCCATCATTCTACGGAATTCCAGACGGTCAAATATAGCTCTTACAGCATCTAGGTCTGGACGTTGCACCTCACAGCAATGCTCGTCAAATGTTATAGGAGCATCTGTCGCTATCGTGGCAAGAGTCTTGGATAGAATACCTATATCCTTGTTTTCACGTATTTTTTCTCCTGCTGCTCCTTTTATCTCGTCACTATGGGCTAGTAGATTTTCCATAGTACCATATGTGGCTATGTATTTTTTGGCTGTTTTCTCTCCCACACCAGGCAGTCCAGGTATATTGTCTGAGGCATCACCCATCATACCAAGATAATCACATACCTGTTCTGGTCTTTCCACACCAAAACGTTCCTTGACACGTTCCACGTCCCATATCTCTATACCGTTCCCCATACGCGAAGGTCGATACATAAACGTATGCTGTGTAACGAGCTGTGCATAGTCTTTATCGGGCGTTACCATATATGTGGTAAATCCTTGACTTTCGGCTTGACGTGCCAATGTGCCTACTATATCATCGGCTTCATATCCTTCTATGGCTATCTGTGGAATGTGAAATGCCGCCAATATCTCCTTGATGATGGGTATGGCATAGATGATAGCCTCGGGTGTGGCTTCGCGTTGGGCTTTATATGGTTCATACATCTGGTGGCGGAATGTAGGCGATGATGTATCAAATACCGCCGCTATGTGTGAAGGACGCTCCTTACGCAATATATCTAGCAGGGTATTTACAAAACCCATCACAGCCGATGTGTCGTGCCCCTGACTATTGGGACGCATAGTACGTGCAAAGGCATAGAAACCCCTGTATATAAGAGCATATGAATCCAGTAAAAATAAACGTCTATCCTCCATATGTGTAGGCATTATGTATATTTTTGTTTATATTTGTGGGCTTGTTTTATGCAGGCTTTACCCCGCAGTATTTTACCGTGTAAAGATACTGTTTTTATGTCTAATGTCGGCATATATTTTTCATCTGCTTGGGTAGCTCAGTTGGATAGAGCAGCAGTTTCCTAAACTGTTGGTCGCGGGTTCGACTCCCGCCTCGAGCACAACGTCACTTACCAAAAAGGCGGCACTATGTGCCGCCTTTTTTACATCTATACATATCTTAAAAACTGAACCCTACCGAAAAGAATGCTCCCCACAGTGCCCCATCGTGACGGTCTGGAGAATAGGTAACCGTAAAACTGAATGGCCCTATCGGTGTGCGTAATCCATATCCCGCTCCCACGCCTTGGATACCGCTATATGTAGCCTTAAAACCGTTAGTATCATTACTTATCCAGCCATAATTATAGCAAGCATAGATATACTGGTTTCTAAATGGAGAATACTGCAACATACCTGCCAGTTTCAAGAAATTATTCTCCCCTATGTTGATATCATTTACCTGTGAGTTCCAATAAAAAGGCAGGCCATAGAACTCCTTCAGGCCAAATGGCATCTGTTTACGTACACCTCCAGGGAAAAATTTATAGGCATATGGCAACTCCTCTCCCAATGCCAATCCCGCATATGCATTAAGACCCAATGATATGTGTCGTGTAAGAGCTATATGATGGTCGGCCTCTAGAGTGATAAACGTAGGCACACGACTATACTGTGGTGAAATGGCCACTTTATAAACCAGTTCTGCCAGCGAACCTTTTGTAGGGAAGAATTTGTCATCGCGGGTATCTCCTGCCATTCGTAAAAATGGAGATATGAAATATGTATTCTCATACATAATATCTGGCTGACCATTTACACGTATATTATCTACAAATGATTTCATATATAGATATTCCACTCCCAGACGTGTGGTAAAGGCTTGACCGATGATTTTTTGGGCATAAAATTGGGCGTTGATATAATGGTTCTTTATATCACAGTCCATCATCATATCATAATCATCTGGAATAGTAGGGTCGGCAGTGAGTAGGTATGATGTTTCGGTATTGAGGAATCCTATCTTGGCATCGGCACCAAATGAAATACGACGGCCGTTATCGTGGAATATGGAAGCCTTGAACGAGGTATTATGTCCCAATACCAAATCTGTTTCTATAACCGTATGTTTCAACACATCGTTAAGACGTAGATTAAAAAGAATATTGGCACCATATAGACGGTCATACACCCAACCTATACCTACATACTGGTCCATAGGGTTTTCCTTTACCGTAACGTGTAGTTCATATATCGTGCTATCTTTTTCTGAATGTCGCATACGATAATACACATTGGTAAAATTACCAGTAGAATATATGCGGTCTATGACATCTTTTACATCTGAAAGATTCATATACATAGGAAAATCTCCTTTTACTCTCCCTGCGAAATAATCATCATCATACAGTTTATTACCGTGAATTATCATAGTATCTACCATAAAATGACGAGGTACATAGGGACGTGTTATACGGCGAGGTGCCGACTCATAACGACGCTGGATAGCGGCTATCTCTTCCAGATGTTTCATAGCCAGGGCACCGGCCTGTTCGCCTCTAGCATATATAGTATCGGCCGCTGTAAAACTCATAGCTCCATACCCCCGCAAATCGGGGTGTATATCCAGGTCTATATTACCCATCTGTCTGTCTACATTGCGTATTATTTCAAAACTTACTATCTGGTCCAGTATATCTACCAGGCTTTCTATCTCGTGAGCAGTATATAATGGCGAATTGAGATTTACACCTATCACTATATCTGCTCCCATAGCTCTCATTTCATCTATGGGATAGTTATCCATCACACCTCCGTCTATATATGTACGGCCATCTATCTCTATGGGAGAATATAACGATGGATAGGTAGCACTAGCACGCATAGCCTCGGGTAGGTAACCCTTGTCTAGTTTTACCGATTCACCAGTTGAAAGGTCTGTCACCTTGCTGAAATATGGTATAGGGAGCTTTGAAAAATCGTCTATATCGTGTGTGGATATAGTCCAGTCTGCCATCATATTTATCGCGTTCTGTCCAGATGATATAGCCGTAGGGAACTGAAGTTTGAATTTTTTCATACCCATCTTAATCCATACCTTACCCTCGTTTTCCTTGTCATAGTACGAACGATGACGACGTTCTACCTTATCCCCCACCATAGCCATCATATCAAAATCCCTCAATAGACTATCCATTTCTTCAACCGTATAACCCGATGCATACAGCCCTCCTACTATAGCTCCTATAGATGTTCCTCCCACATAGTCCACCTGTACTCCAGCATTATTTATGGCACGCAAGACACCCAGATGTGAAAAACCTTTGGCTCCTCCTCCAGAAAGGACCAGTCCTACCTTGGGACGTTGTGTAAAATGACGACTAGATATATCCTTGGAAGTGATGATAGTAATAGTATCCCCCTGCTTGGTTGACTGCTGCCCATACAGCATATTATCTGCCATACATATAACAGATAAAAATACTATGAATGGTATATATTTTTTCATTTGACAATCTTGCTTATAACACGACAAATATAATGAATCTCATATAAATACCACTGCATACTATGTAGAGATAGAAAGTATGTTATATTTTTAACAAGTAGTTGAATTTTTGCACTCATTATCATATATTTGCACATAGTATTACATAAAAAACACTGGGTTTAATAAATATAGGAAATGAGCAGAAAAGCACCTTGGTGGGTGGCATTAGTACCTCTTGCCGTACTTGTATCTTTACTTATAATATCTATAAAAATATATGCTGCCGATGCACTATACGGAGCCTCACAATTATGTCTTCTGGTAGCCGCCTCCATAAGCGTACTGATAGGTATGGTCTTCTACCGTATAAAGTGGAAAGACTATGAAGAAGCCATAGCCACCAATGTCAAAAACGTCACCCAAGCCCTGCTCATCATTCTCATCATAGGCTCACTGAGCAGTATGTGGATAATAAGCGGTGTTGTGCCTACTATGATATATTATGGCATGAAACTCCTCCACCCAGATTTCTTTCTGGTATCTACCTGTCTTATAACCATACTTGTATCTGTTACCACGGGCAGTTCTTGGGCGACGATAGCCACCGTAGGTCTGGCACTTATGGGTATAGGCATATCCCACGGGTTTTCAGAAGGGTGGATAGCTGGCGCTATCATATCGGGGGCTTATTTTGGAGATAAGATATCTCCTCTTTCAGACACGACAGTTTTGGCTTCGTCTATGGTAGGTATCAACATAATGAAGCACATACGCTATATGCTCATAACTACCCTTCCTGCCATCATCATAACACTCATCATCTTTACCATAGCAGGCCTATCCTATGACACTGCCGATGGCAGCCACGTAGAAACATTTACAAATGCTCTTAACGATAGATTCAATATAAGTCCTTGGCTGCTGATAGTACCTGTTGTAACAGGAGTGATGATAGCTCGTCGTATGTCATCTATCATTACACTGTTTCTTTCGGCGGTACTGGCGGGAGTATTTGCTGTCATATTCCAGTGTGATGCCTTGCGCGAGATAGCCACACATACATCATATGGAACTATGCAGGTAGTAGAAGGTATTATGACCACATTCTTTACCTCTACATCTCTACACAGCGATATACCTATAATAGAAGAACTCATCTCCACACGTGGTATGGAAGGAATGTTACCTACTATGTGGCTCATAATATGTGCTATGACATTCGGCGGAGCAATGAGTGCCAGTGGGCTACTATCCAGTCTTATGGACTCTCTCAAAGGCAATAATAAACGTCCGCTGGGCATAGTAAGTTCCACAGTAGGAGCAGGTCTATCACTTAATATGATAACAGGAGACCAATACATAAGTATCATTCTCACAGGGCAGACCTTCCTTCCTCTCTACAATAAGGCTGGATATGAAGAACGTCTGCTCTCCCGCACTACCGAAGACGCTGTTACTGTAACGTCTGTACTTATACCGTGGAACTCTTGTGGTATGACACATTCTACCGTACTGGGAGTATCTACTCTCACATATCTGCCATACTGCTTTTTCAACATATTGAGCCCTGTGATGAGTCTGGCGGTAGCGGCAATAGGATATAAGATATTCCGCCATAAAGAAAACGAAGTCCCTATCATAGAAACAGAAAGTATAAAAGAATAATAGTATGAAATCTGTATCATCTGTAGTAGAAGAGCTTATAAAACAGAAGCCCTATATAGAAGAGGCATTGAGCCAGGATTTAATCAATATCTCTTCGCTATCTCGAATGCTCCAAGCAGATATAGAAAAAGCGCTTAAAAAAGAAGTACGCGAGGGAGCCATCATTATGGCTATCAAACGCATACACCCTGTATTGCAGTTTGAACTGGAAAACAAGATTCTCCAAACGGTACGCCTGCTGGGGGACATCACCGTACGCTCAAATCTGGTAAAATATACGTTTAAAAATTCGCCTACTATGACCGTACGCCAAAGCCGTCTGCTGGACCATATGGGCGACGAAGGCAAAGACATATTTTATACCTTCTCACAAGGCGTATATGAGACCACCATCATCATATCAAACGTCGTGGAAAACAAGGTAGATAACTACTTTATGAGCGAGAGCCTCATCTCCAAAAACATAAATCTGGCTTCTATCACTGTACGTCTTCCTGCCGAAAACTCGGGTTGTTCTGGGTTGTACTACTATATATTTAAAAAAGTTGCTTGGGAGGGGATAAACCTGCTGGAAGTGGTCTCTACTACCAACGAATTTACCCTTATCGTCACACAAGAAGACGTGGACAAGGCATTTTCTGTAATCAAAAAACTCAACAAAGCATAAAACTATGGCTATCAAAACCAAAACCGTTTATGTATGTAGCAACTGTGGTATGGACTACCCCAAATGGTACGGGCAATGTCCTTCCTGCAAGGAGTGGAACACACTTAAAGAGATGAACATCAGTTCTTCTTCCACGACCAATGTCCCTGCTTGGGGACTGACATCTAGTGATGGGGGTAGTAAAAACTCTCCCGTCAATATCCATAACGTAGAATACAGCCACACACAGCGTATAGACACTATGGATATGGAACTCAACAGGATACTGGGAGGAGGGCTGGTGAGAGGTTCGCTTACGCTGCTGGGTGGTGAACCTGGAATAGGTAAATCTACCTTGATGCTACAACTGGCTTTACGTGCCACAGGCATACGCACACTGTATGTTTCGGGAGAGGAAAGCCCACAACAGATAAAAATGCGTGCCGAACGCATAGGCGTTACCAATAACGAATGTTATATACTATCTGAAACCTGCACAGACAATATCCTATCCCACATTAGAAGTTCAAATCCAGACCTTGTGGTGATAGACTCTATACAGACACTCTACACCACATCATCAGATTCGGCAGCGGGTAGCGTATCACAGATAAGGGAAAGTACGGCTCTTCTTATGCGTTATGCCAAAAGCAGTGGTATCCCAGTGGTACTCATAGGACACATCACCAAAGACGGCACACTAGCCGGGCCAAAGATACTGGAACATATGGTGGACACAGTACTGTCATTTGAAGGGGATAGAAATCATATATACCGTATAGTGCGTTGCATAAAAAACCGTTTTGGTTCTACCGATGAGATAGGTATATACCATATGTCGGGAGGAGGATTAAGAGTAGTGGAAAATCCTTCGCAGGCTCTCATATCACAGCACAATGCTTCGCTATCTGGCAATAGCATAGCTGTAACACTGGAAGGTATGCGTCCTATAATGATAGAAGTCCAGGCACTAGTATCATCGGCCGTATATGGCACTCCTCAACATAGCTGTACTGGTTATGACAGCAAACGTCTCAATATGCTGCTGGCTGTACTGGAAAAACGTGTAGGCTTCCGCCTATCGTCCAAAGACGTATTTCTCAACATAACGGGAGGGATACGTGTAGATGACCCTGCACTGGATTTAGCAGTAGTGGCATCGGTACTATCATCATCAGAAGACATATCCATAGGCGACAAAGTATGTTTTGCTGCCGAAGTAGGTCTTTCTGGAGAGATACGTCCTGTGACACGCATAGAGCAACGTATAGCCGAAGCCGCTCGACTGGGATTCAATATCATATTTATATCCCGTTATAACAAGGTGCGTATAGAGGACTATCCTTCTATACGTGTGATGCCCATAGAGCGTGTAGAACAGCTCATAAAACTATGTTTCTCATAGCAGCAAGACAATAAAGGCGAGCCTTCGGCTCGCCTTTATTGTCATTGCCTCTCTCTCCACACACAGTGAAGCATAAAAAATCCCTCGCTTGAGCGAGGGATTTTTTATGTTTTTCTCCAAATGCGGGAAATTATTTTTTACCGTATTT
>JAFYKQ010000078.1 GCA_017537565.1 Flavobacteriales bacterium | reverse complement strand
CTGCAAGTCCTTTTCCTCTATATCTTTTTCCAAATCTTTCTGTATCATAAGACCTCGGTTTTTTATTATTCCATCTATATAATTCTATCCCCATACGAGAAAGGATATCACTTGCGAAGATATACCAACCACCGTACCCAGTATTATCTCTCGCGGTGTATGACAGCCTTGCTCCATACGAGATATGACCACTATGTCATACACCAATATAGATACCACCACAGGTATCCAGGCTACTTCCAACGTATATCCCCAGCTATACAACAATATAAACACAGCCACCGCCACACCAGATGTAGCCATAGCGTGGATAGAGATTTTACCCCACCACAATGATATATAAAGCACCACGAGAGCTATCTCCATACCCATAATAGGCACCATTATCTCCTTTGATGCATAACCGGTCATTTTATACATAGCTGCCCCCAACAGGACACACACTGCCAGTATAGGCAGACGTCTTTCACCTACCGTACGCAGACTCATACTCTCTACCATTCTCAGTTTTTTAAGTACCGATATTATAAGTAGCGGTATAATCAATGTAGATATCGCCATAGAATACAGCACAAAATTCATCTCTCCTGGCAGTATTATATCACGGGTGAAATAATAATAGAACAGCACAAAATAAAGTGGAACTACCAGTGGGTGAAACACCACCGATATCGTTTTCCACAATATGTTTATATTTTTTGTCATCTTTTTATCTATTGAACATTAGACTTTTTTACGCATACGGGCCACTGGTATGCCCATAGATTCACGATATTTGGCTACGGTACGTCGTGCCAATTTATAGCCTTCGCTAGATAGTTTTTCTGTGAGTTGCTCGTCTGTAAGAGGACTGTTTTTATCCTCGGCCTCTATCATAGAGGATAGCGAACGCTTTATCTCACGTACCGTAACGTCCTCTCCACTAGATGTAGTGCGACCCTCAGAAAAGAAATCCCTGAGCGACATAGTACCATATGGCGTGTAAGCATATTTCTGTGATACCACACGAGATATGGTAGATATATCCATAGAGACATCGGCAGCTATATCTTTAAGTGCCATAGGACGCATATCGGCTACGTCCCCAGATAGTATAAATGCCCGCTGACGTTTGACGATGGCTCGCATAGTACGCATCATAGTACGGTGGCGTTGCTCTATGGCATCTATAAACCAGCGTGCGGCATCTACCTTGCTCTTTACAAATAGCAGTGCATCACTCTTCTGTCGTGATGATGTAGAGTCTGATTGCACCTGGGACAACATACGGGTATAGTCCTCACTCACCCTCAACGTAGGAATAGTAGCACTGTACAACGATACCGATATATTATCTCCATCTACACTTATGATGAAATCTGGTGTTATCTCCATATTTCCCACCACAGTATCGTCCTCCTTACCCCCAGCAGGTCGTGGATTAAGAGAAGATATCTCCTCTACCGCCAGGGATAGTTCTTCGCGTGTACAGCCCTCTTCACGCAATATCCTATCATAGTTCTTTTTTGAAAGAGCATCAAAATGGTCTTCCACTATCTTTATAGATAGAGCGGTAGATGGAGTAGGTGTCTTGGAATGTAACTGTATGGATAGACATTCTTTAAGGTTACGCGCAGCTATACCTGCTGGTTCAAATGTCTGTATGAGTCGCAAGACAGCCATTATCTCCTCCTCGCTTACATCTATACCCTGAGAAAAGATAAGATCATCAGATATAGACATTACCTCTCTACGCAAATACCCATCATCATCTATATTCCCTATGATGTACTGCCCTATCATCATCTCGCGTTCTGTAAGATTTTCTAGGGATAACTGTTTCAATAGATTTTCTGTATAAGAATCTCCTACACTACGGGAAGATATAAATGCACTATGCCCGTGTGGATTATCACTATAATAGTCCTCTACCTCATCATCACCATAGAGATAATCTCTCATATCATCATCACGTGTGGTGGGAGCATCATCATAATCATCTACCGTAGAAGATATTTCATCTGCATCATCTTCACCTGTCGTATATGAGGCTTCCAGCGCTGGGTTGGCTTCTATTTCGGCATTGACATACTGCTCAAACGACAATACAGGAAGAGCCAACATATTCATAAGCTGTATCTGTAATGGAGACAGCTTTTGAGTGAGGGTCTGCTGTAATGTGTTTTTAAGCATCGTTTTAATTGTGATAAATATTCGGGGTAAAGGTACGCATTTTTGTTTTTATGAAAGCCTATTTGGTTTTCTTTACTTAATTATTTTATTGCCTGTCTTCATCTCTCACCCACATATAAAAAACAGTGCCGATGTAACACCGACACTGCTTGTGATATGAATCATTAATTTTTTCTGCTTTAAGAATTGATATCTATAAAACGCTGTATGCTTTTCCCTGTACCAAAGAGCAAGAGAATATCACTCTCTTCTATCACGGTATCGGCTGTAGGGACACCTATTATATGATGGTGAATATCGGTAGTATTATCACTGAAATACTCCATCTGTGGCTGTTCTGTACCGTCCCAACGCAATAGTGTCACAAGATTTACCTTATATTTCTCTCTCAATCCTATTTCTGAAAGGGTACGACCAGCTATGCCTTTGGGAGCTTTGACTTCTATTATCTGGTAGGAGTCTGGAAGGGTAACGGTCATCAGCACGTGTGGGTTTATAAGGTTATCGGCCACGGCGTTACTCACTTCGGCTTCGGGAGAAAGGATTTCTTTTACTCCCATTTTTTCCAGTATGCGTGTCTGCACATCGCCATTGGCACGTACTATGATGCGTTTAACACCCAGTTCTTGCAGAACAAATGTCGTGAGCAATACGTCTTGGAAATTCTCTCCCAATGCCACCACCACAGCGTCCATATCCTTTATACCCTGTGATACCAGCGCATCTTTATCGGTAGAGTCCAGTGCTACGGCATAGGTTACCTTATCGCGGACGTGTTCTATACGTTCACGTGAAGCGTCCATAGCTATCACCTCGGCTCCTTTTTCTGTAAGACGTTGAGCTATGGCAGACCCAAATCGTCCCATTCCTATTACGGCAAATCTTCCTTCGGCCATCGTTTTATATTTATTGGTATGGGGCAAAGATATAAAATCTATATTAAAATCCTCCATTTAACAGAAATTATTGACCGTGTATAATTTATAGTGGTCATAATATGAGTTCTTTTTATTGCACAGATAGAAAAGAAAACATACTTTTGCTATGGAATAAATTATATACACGATATGAAACATTTTAAACTCCTCTCACTATGCCTACTGGTAGTATTCTCTACTTCTATATGGGCAAAAGGAAGCGTAGATACGGTAGCCGTATGGAGCGCTTCGATGAAAAAAGACATTAAAAACGTAGTCATCACTCCAGAAGGCTACGACAAAGACAAAAAAGCTACTTACCCAGTAGTTTATCTTCTACACGGTGCTACTGGCGCACACTGGAACTGGATTAAAAAAGCTCCTTTCCTTCCAGAACTGGCATCTCACTATGGTATGATTATAGTATGTCCAGACGGTGATGCTTACAGCTGGTACTGGGACTCTCCAGTAGATAGTACATACCGTTATGAAACATATATGATAGAAGAACTTATCCCATACATAGATAAAAACTACCGCACACAGAACGCACGCACATCTCGTGCTATATGTGGTCTTTCTATGGGTGGACAAGGTTCGCTTTATCTAGCGTGGAGACACCAGGATTTATTTGGTGCGTGTGCATCTATGAGCGGTGGTATAAACATAGAGTCTTTCCCTGCCAACTGGAATATGGAAAAACGCCTGGGCACCTATGCAGAAAATCCAGATACTTGGAAGAAATTCAACGTGTCAAATATGGTTCATCTGCTTAAACCAAACAGCGTGAAAATCCTTATAGACTGTGGTACAGAAGATATGTTCTATGACATCAACTGTGCACTACACGAACAACTGGCATTCCGCCGCATACCACATGATTTCATCTCTCGTCCAGGTAACCACAACTGGCCTTACTGGACCAATTCGGTGAAATATCATCTATTATTCTTTGATACATACTTCAAGGAGGAAGCCGAAAAAGCAGCCAAAGCTGCTGCTAAGGCCGCTGCCGAAAAGAAAAAATAATACAGCGTCATCGATGATAAAAAAGGCGAGCCCTGCGGGCTCGCCTTTTTTATCATTGCCATTCAATTGTTGCTAATCTCTCACCTGTCCATCACCCGTTATGATGTATTTATATGTAGTAAGTTCTGGCAGTGCCATAGGCCCACGGGCGTGTAGTTTCTGTGTGCTGATGCCTATCTCTGCCCCAAAACCAAACTGAGCTCCATCTGTCCACGATGTAGGCAGGTTCACATACACACAGGCTGCATCTATGCTGCGGGTGAACATAGTAGCGTGGCGAGAGTCTTCTGTGATGATTGACTCACTATGACCAGATGTATGACGAGATATATGTTCTATTGCCTCGGCAAAATGGTCAACGGTCTTTATGGCCATCTTGTAGTCTTGGTATTCGGTGTCATAACTCTCTTGTGTGGCGTGGCATAGCAGGTGAGCAGGGTATTTTCCTTCCAGTGACTTATATGCACCCTCATCGGCATAAAGCACTACATTTCTCTTTGCCAAATCCTCACACAAGTATGGCAATTTATCCACCACCAATGAATGTATAACCAGCGTATCCAGAGCGTTGCACACACTCACACGACGAGTCTTGCCATTGGTGATAATGGCACGGCCTTTTTCTACATCTCCATATTTGTCATAGAAAGTATGACATATACCTGCACCTGTTTCTATAACCGGTACACGAGCATTATCCCTAACGTATGATATAAGAGATTTGCCCCCACGAGGTATAAGCAGGTCCACCTTACCTACGGCATTTAGGAGTTGTGCTGTAGCCTCGCGTTCTACTGGCAGTAGTGTAACCGCATTTTCATTCACATCATTTTGACGCAATGTACTGCGAATGACTTCTACTATTGCTGCATTTGAGTACTGTGCATCGCTACCTCCTTTAAGCAGGCAGGCATTTCCCGTCTTGAAACACAGGGAAAACACATCAAAACTCACATTGGGACGGGCTTCATATATGACACCCACCACCCCAAATGGCACTCGTACTTTATCTATACGCATACCATTGGGCCGAATGACAGAAGAGAGAAGCTCTCCTACTGGGGTAGGCAGTTCTGCCACGTGTCTTATATCGCTCGCAATGTCATCTATACGCTCGCGGGTGAGCATTAGGCGGTCATACATAGGACTGGCAGGGTCCATACGTGCGAGGTCTTTCTTGTTTTCGGCCAGAATGTAGTCGGCTGCGGCCACTGCTGCGTCGGCCGTCTTACACAACAGGCTGTTAATGTTTTTGGCATCTAACAGAGCTATCTGTCTGGACGCCTCTCTGGATAGTTCAAATGTTTCGGTAAGGTCCATAGTTTTATAGTGTGTTTTTGTCTATATCCAAATATAAATAGTCATAGTGTATAAAAGGACGTGCCCCATGAGTGCCTATGGTAGATGCCGCCTGAGTACTATCACAGGATATTTTGCCTACTCCCACCTGATGGCCAGAAGGAGATATGATACGCACTATGTCGTCCTTTTCAAAATATCCCTCTACTCTTTCTACCCCTACGGCCAGCAGGCTCACCGCTTCGCTGCCCATAAGAGCCTCACAAGCACCCTTGTTTATATGCAGAGCCCCCTTGGCAAAACTCTCGCTGTGGGCTATCCATTTCTTAACACCCGATGCAGCCTTTACAGCTGGTATAAAACGAGTGCATACCACATCTTTTCCCTCTACCAAAGATAGCAAAATATCACGAGTTTTACCATTGGCTATGATAACTTCTGTACCTTCTTCTGCCACACGGGAAGCTATACGGCTTTTGGTACGCATACCTCCACGTCCAAAACTACTACCTGCTGTCTGTATATATGAAGATATGTCCTCTCCTATGTTTATGGCAGGAATAACAGCTGCATCTGGGCTATGTGGGTCTCCATTGTAGATACCATCTATGTTGCTCAGTATGATAAGAGCCTCGGCGTCCATCATTGCCGATACCAGCCCAGATAGTTCGTCGTTATCTGTAAACATAAGTTCGGTAACCGATATGGTATCGTTTTCATTGACTATGGGGACAACACCGCTCTCTATCATCACCTGCATACAGTTGCGTTGGTTGAGGTAATGTGTGCGGGTAGCAAAACTCTCTTTGGTAGTGAGGATTTGTCCACAGGCTATACCATAATCGCGGAACAACTGATAGTATTTGTTTATAAGGCATACCTGCCCCACCGCCGAATATAACTGACGTGAAGACACTGCGTCCAGTTTATGCATACCCTTTATCTCGCTACGTCCCGATGCCACTGCACCAGATGACACCAGTATAACCTCTACCCCCGCACGTCTCAACGCCGCCACTTGGTCCACAATATGGGACATACAGGTGGCATCTATCGTACCATCTGCACGGGTAAGGACATTACTGCCTATCTTTACTACTATACGTTTATATCTTGCCTTCATTTATCTGCTAGCTTTAAGTCCATTTATAACCGATTGTGTAAATCCACAACGCTCCATTTCTTCCAGTCCTTTAAGGGTTATACCGCCCGGTGTTGTAACCTTGTCTATTTCTTCTTGGGGAGTAGATGCATTAGCTTCCAGTAACGCCAATGCCCCACGTACGGTCTGCATCACCATTTGCTGTGCTTTACATCTATCTATACCCATATCTTCTCCTCCTCTTGTGGCAGCATCTATGTATTTCAATATATATGCTATACCACACGATGATAGTGCCGTAACGGCTGTCATATCTGTTTCTGGCACAACAAATACCTTTCCTAATGCCATAAATATATCCCGCATATGGTCGTCTTGTATGGCCGTGGTGTTATATGAAGATATAAATGTCGTACTTTCTCCCAGGGCAATGGCAGTATTTGGTATCACACGATACATAGCAGGCACACTTCGTCCCATTTCCTTAAATATATTCCCCATATCATCAAATGTCATTCCTGCCACTACCGATGCTATGACTACATTTTCTGTGTCTATATGTGGTATTATCTCACGAATGACATCGGCAGCTTTCCACGGTTTTACTGCTATAAATATGAGCGATGATTCACTTACAGCCTCTACATTGTCATCTGTTATATACGGTTCATACCCCATAGATTTTATTTTATTCACATAGGCTTCTCGTGCGTGGGATACCACCACACTAGATGCATCGGCTATGCCAGATGCCACTATACCCGAGGCTATGGCTCCTCCCATATTACCTCCTCCCAATACCGCTATTTTCATAATTATGATTACAAATGACTATATGAGTTCTATGTAGAGAGCAAATGTAGATAAAAAACCATGAAAAACCCTCCTCATTTTATCAATATAAACACCATTTTATTTTCAAAATGAGAAAAATTCCTGTCTATAAATAAATTTTAGCCAAAAATACACCAGTGTAAAAAATTAAAAAAGTATCTTTACTGCATCTTATAAAAACAATTAACACATACTATTATGACTAGCAGTATTACTCCCCCTCGCCGAATACAATCACTAGATGTATTCCGTGCCATTACTATGTTCTTTATGCTGTTTGTAAACGAAATGGCAGGAGTCAAAGGACTCCCTCACATACTCTATCACGCTGGAATGAACGAAGATATGTTGGGATTTTCAGACCTCATATTCCCTGCGTTTCTTTTTGCTATGGGAATGGCGATACCATTTGCCGTAGAGGCTCGCTATAAGAAAGGCGACACTCCTCTACAAGTGATAAACCATATAGTATCCCGCAGTATAGCCCTTATCGTTATGGGACTGTTCACGGTAAACAAAGGTTCTTATGACGCCGCTGCATCGGGCATACCTTCCCCAGTATTTACACTACTGATGGTAGCTGGTTTCTTCCTGCTATGGAACTCTTACCCTTCTGCCACTGGTAATAAAAAACATCTCTACACACTACTATCATTGGGTGGTAAGGCTCTGCTTATAACGCTGGTAGTGGTGGCTACTCCTCG
>JAFYKQ010000077.1 GCA_017537565.1 Flavobacteriales bacterium | reverse complement strand
TCTTTTATCTTCCAGATATTTGCCAGTGTTTCAAAAAAGTTTTTCATTTGGTAGTGTTTTAAAGAGTGTTAGCCTGGCCGTTGGCATTTACAATAGCCTCGGCAGCACTTTTTGAATACTTGTGAACGGTAACGTTAAGAGCCGCTGTAAGTTCACCCTGACCCAATACCTTGATAAGGTCATTCTTACTAGCAAGACCGTTCTGTATAAGAACGTCTGGAGTTACTACTCCGTCTGTTACTTTACCTTCATCTACCAGAGCTTGAAGAGTAGAGATGTTAATAGCACGGTATTCAACTCGGTTGATGTTTTTAAAACCGAATTTAGGCAGACGACGCTGAAGTGGCATCTGACCACCTTCGAATCCCACTTTGTGTTTAGCTCCAGAGCGAGACATCTGGCCTTTGTGACCACGTGTTGATGTTCCGCCTTTACCAGAACCTTGACCACGACCTACGCGAGTTCTGCTTTTTACCGAACCTGCAGCAGGTTTAAGATTGTTCAAATTCATTTTTTCCTTTTGTTTTAGAAAAGGTTTTTTCGGAGTCGGTTTCCCTTAGAACAAGTATCCGCCCCCTTGAAACGGATACTTTCTCTTCCTAAAAATCCTTATAGATTAATATTTATTTTACTTCTTCTACTTTTACCAGATGGCTAACTTTTTTCACCATACCTAGTACAGCGTCGCTAGCTTCCTTAACGATAGGAGAATTCATTTTTTTAAGCCCTAGGGCATCCAAAGTCAGTTTTTGATTCTTCGGCTGGCCTATACGGCTTTTGATTTGAGTGATTTTAATCTGTGCCATAATTTATTAACCTCTGAATACTTTTTTAACTGAAATACCACGAGCAGCAGCTACCTGTTCTGCACTACGCATCTGTGCAAGAGCGTTAAATGTAGCTTTTACCACATTGTGAGGGTTTGAAGAACCTTTGGATTTTGAAAGCACGTCTTTCACACCTACAGATTCTAGCACCGCACGTACGGCACCACCTGCTATCACACCAGTACCGTGAGCAGCTGGGCGTAGATAAACGCTCGCACCGCTGAACTTACCTTCCTGTGCGTGAGGGATAGTAGATTTGAAAAGAGGTACACGTATAAGATTCTTTTTAGCATCGTCAACAGCTTTGGTTATAGCTTCAGACACTTCTTTGGATTTACCAAGACCGTGACCTACCACTCCATTACCATCACCTACCACAACGATAGCCGAAAAACCGAAAGCACGTCCACCCTTTGTTACTTTTGTAACACGGTTAACGCCTACCAGACGGTCTACGAGTTCCAACCCGCTAGGTTTCACTCTTTCTACAGATTTATTATATTCTTCAGACATAATATTAAATTAGAATTTTAAACCGCCTTCTCTTGCTCCATCGGCCAAAGCCTGTACACGACCGTGGTACAGATAACCTGCACGGTCAAATACACAAGATTCAATACCTATTGCCAGAGCTTTCTCGGCTATTTTTTGACCTACTTTTTTTGCCTGTTCTACCTTGTTTCCTGCAGCTTCAAAATCTTTCTCGCGAGAAGATGCAGCAGCCAGAGTAACACCTGCTACGTCATCTATAAGCTGTGCATAGATTTCTTTATTGCTTCTGAATACAGATAGACGAGGACGTACAGCTGTTCCTACCACTGTGCGGCGGATTCTGTAACGTATTCTTTGTCTTCTTTCTTGTTTACTTAATGCCATAGTAACAAACTATTATGCAGACTTACCTGCTTTTCTTCTGATGATTTCACCTACGAACTTGATACCTTTTCCTTTGTAAGGTTCAGGTTTACGGAAAGAACGGATTTTGGCACAAACCTTACCTAGTAGCTCTTTATCGTGAGATGTAAGCTTAACGATAGGGTTTTTACCTTTTTCCATTGCTGTTTCTACTTTGATTTCGGCAGGCAATTCCATCACTATATTGTGAGAGAAACCTAGTGCAAGGTCCAATTTCTGGCCTTGGTTTGTAGCTCTATAACCTACACCCACTAGTTCCAATTCTTTTGTGAAGCCTTCCGATACACCTTTAACCATATTGGCTATAAGTGCGCGGTAAGTACCGTAAAGGCTGTGAGCCAATTTGTCGTTCATATCATCACATACGACAACAATCTGACCGTCCTCTTCTTTAACCGATACTACTTTGATTTCTTGAGTAAGCTCTCCTTTAGGACCTTTAACCGTAATGCTACCTGGAGCGATATTTACAGTTACTCCCTGTGGGATAGCTACTGGATGTTTACCTATTCTTGACATTTCTTAAATTCCTTATGAGATTAGTAAACGTAACATAATACCTCACCACCTACGTTTTCTTCTTTGGCTTTTTTGTTTGTCATAACGCCTTTAGAAGTAGACATAATAGCGATACCCATACCATTTAGTACACGAGGAAGTTCTGCTGCACCGGCATACTGACGTAGACCAGGAGAAGAAACTCTTTCCAAATGTTTGATAACTGGTTCTTTTGTTACCTTGTCGTATTTTATAGCTATCTTGATAGTTGCCTTAGGAGCTTCGCCCTCAAATTTGTAGTTGAGAATATAGCCCTGATCAAAAAGGATTTTAGTTATCTCTTTTTTAATGTTGGAGGCTGGTATTTCAACAACTCTCTTGCCAGCTTTGATAGCGTTGCGAAGACGTGTTAGATAGTCTGCTATTGGATCTGTTATCATAACTTAAATTAATCCTTTGTTAAATATTGATTGATTACCAGCTTGCCTTTTTAACACCGGGAATAAGACCTTGGTTGGCCATTTCACGGAAAGTAACACGAGATATGCCGAACTGACGCATATATCCACGAGGACGACCTGTAAGTTTGCAACGATTATGTAGGCGTACAGGAGATGCGTTTTTAGGCAGTTTCTGTAGACCTTCGTAATCACCAGCAGCTTTCAGAGCCGCACGTTTTGCAGCATATTTGGCAACTAATGCTTCACGTTTGCGCTCACGCGCTTTCATTGATTCTTTAGCCATTGTGCTTATTTCTTTTTAAAGGGTAAACCGAATGCTGTGAGTAATGCTTTTGCTTCTTTGTCTGTAGGAGCAGAAGTAACAAAAGTGATATCCATACCAGAAAGTTTGTGTATCTGATCGATATTTATTTCTGGGAAAATGATTTGTTCGGTAACACCCATATTGTAGTTACCGCGTCCGTCAAATCCGTTGGCGTTGATACCGTTGAAGTCACGGATACGAGGAAGTGATGCACTTACCAAACGGTCTAGGAACTCGTACATTTTGTCTGCACGTAGAGTAACCTTTGCACCGATAGGCATACCTTTACGTAGTTTGAAAGAAGCAACGTCTTTTTTAGACACACAAACTACGGCTTTCTGACCAGCTATACGAGTTAGTTCATCTACAGCGTATTCTATCTGTTTCTTATCGGCAACAGCAGAACCTACACCTCTAGATATAACTATCTTTTCGAGTTTTGGTACCATCATAATGTTCTTGTACCCGAACTCTTTCATCAGAGCAGGAACTATTTGTTCCTTGTACTGCACTTTAAGTCTTGGTTGATATGTCATTATATTGCCTCCCCTGATTTTTTAGAAACCCTTACTTTTTTACCATCTTCCATCTTATAACCTACGCGAGTAGCTTTACCAGATTTTGGGTCAACTAGTGCAAGGTTTGAGATGTGGATAGGGGCTTCGGTTTTCACTATTCCACCTTGTGGATTTTTAGCACTGGGTTTAGTGTGTTTAGACACCAAATTTACACCCTCTACGATTGCCTTGTTATCCTGAGGCATAACGCGAATTACTTCGCCTTCTTTACCTTTAGAACCGCCAGAAATAACAACGACTTTGTCTCCTTTTTTGATTTTCAATTTTGTCATGTTTTTTCTTCAGTTTTAAAGCACCTCTGGTGCAAGTGATACAATCTTCATATATTGTTTATCACGCAATTCGCGTGCTACGGGTCCGAATACACGAGTACCGCGCATCTCCCCGGCTGCGTTCAACAGAACGCAGGCATTGTCATCGAAACGAATGTAAGATCCATCTGGACGACGAACCTCTTTTTTCGTTCTGACTACAACTGCCTTAGATACTTGACCTTTTTTAACGCTTCCATTTGGGGTAGCATCTTTAACAGTAACAACCACAGTATCACCTAGTGATGCGTAGCGTCTGTTTGTACCGCCAAGAACGCGTATCACTAGTACTTCACGAGCACCAGTGTTGTCGGCCACTTTTAATCTTGACTCTTGTTGTAACATAAAATTTTAGATAATAATTATTTTGCTCTTTCTACGATTTCGACTAATCTCCAACGTTTGTTTTTAGACAGCGGACGAACTTCCATTATGCGGACAGTATCACCCACATTACATTCGTTATTTTCATCGTGTGCATAGTATTTCTTCGTTTTGATGAGGAACTTACCATACATAGGGTGTTTCACACGTTTTACTTCAGAAACTACTATGGATTTTTCCATTTTATTGGAAGTAACAACGCCTATACGCTCTTTTCTTAGATTTCTTGTTTCCATCTTCAGCTGATTCTACTATTGAAGGTTTCTTTTTGTAAGCTCAGTTGCAAGACGAGCTATTGTTTTACGCGTTTTACGTATCTCCATAGGATTTTCTAGTGGAGTAACCGCGTGATTGAGACGCATCTCTGTGAGTTTTGCTTTTTCCTCTGAGAGCTTTTCCTGCAATTCAGCTATTGATAGCTCTTTTATTACTGATTGTTTCATTTGGTAATTTTATTAAGCTTCAACAAAATCACGGGCTACTACAAATTTAGTCTTGATAGGAAGCTTCTGAGCTGCTAGACGTAGAGCTTCTTTGGCTATATCAAGTGGAACCCCTGCTACTTCAAACATTATACGTCCTGGAAGAACTACTGCTGCCCAGTATTCCACGTTACCTTTACCTTTACCCTGACGTACTTCGGCAGGTTTCTGAGTTACTGGTTTATCGGGGAATATGCGGATCCAAAGTTGTCCTTCACGTTTCATATAACGTGTTGCGGCGATACGTGCTGCCTCTATCTGGCGAGCAGTAATCCATTTTTCATCAAGTGACTTCAAGCCAAAAGTACCGAATGACAACATATGTCCTCTGTGAGACACACCGTGCATTCTTCCTTTCTGGACTTTACGGAACTTAGTTCTTTTAGGCTGTAACATCTTTAATATATTTTGCCCTGATTATTATTTCTTTGCTTTTCTATTACGGTCTGATGAACGGCGGTCTTTTCTTTCACCACGTCCTTCGCCACGACGGCGTTCACCTCTTTCAGAAGCAGAACCCTGTGTAGAGAAGTTTGGAGAAAGATCGCGTTTACCATATACTTCACCACGCATAATCCACACTTTAAGACCTATACGTCCATATGTAGTGTGAGCCTCTGCCAATGCATAGTCTATATCTGCACGGAAAGTAGAAAGAGGTATACGACCTTCTTTCACAGTTTCGCTACGAGCGATTTCTGCACCGTTTAGACGACCAGATACCATAACCTTGATACCTTCGGCATTCATACGCATAGTTGAAGCCATAGCCATTTTTATGGCACGACGATAAGATATACGGCTTTCTATCTGACGTGCAATGTTATTTGCCACTAGATTTGCGTCTAGTTCAGGTTTTTTGATTTCAAATATGTTTATCTGAACTTCTTTACCTGTCAGTTTTCTAAGCTCTTCTTTAATCTTATCAACTTCTGCACCACCTTTACCTATGATGATACCTGGGCGTGCAGTCATTACAGTAACTGTAACCAGTTTGAGAGTACGTTCTATGATGATACGAGCCACGCTAGCTTTAGCAAGACGAGCGTTAAGATATTTACGTATCTTGCTGTCTTCAGCTATCTTGTCGCCGTAGTTGTTTCCACCATACCAGTTAGATTCCCAACCTCTGATGATACCTAGACGGTTGCCTATTGGATTTGTTTTCTGTCCCATTTTCTTATTTAGTTTCTACTGGTTGATTAATAGTACTGCCCAACACGATAGTTACGTGATTTGAACGTTTGCGAATACGATGTCCGCGTCCCTGTGGAGCAGGACGAAGTCTCTTAAGCATAGAACCACCATCTACTTTTATCTCTTTGATAAACAATTTGGCTTCTTCTAGACTTACGCCTTCGTTTTTAGCCTGCCAGTTAGCTATTGCAGAAAGCAATAGTTTTTCTAGTGGCGCAGAAGCGTGTTTTGTGTTAAATTTAAGTATGTAAAGTGCTTTGTTTACCTCTACACCACGTACCAAATCTGCCAAAAGTCTCATCTTACGAGGAGATGATGGGCAGTTGTTTAGTTTTGCGTAGGCAACTTGCTTTTTGGCCTCTTTTAGAGCTTCAGCTCTCTGTTTCTTGCGAATTCCCATTTTGTTTTAACCTACTTGAAATTAACGTTTTCCTTTATCCTTTGCACCGGCGTGACCACGGAAGTTACGAGTCATCGCAAACTCACCTAGTTTGTGGCCTACCATATTTTCAGTAACGTACACTGGGATAAAAGATTTTCCGTTGTGTACCGCGATAGTCTGTCCCACAAAATCTGGAGAAATCATAGAAGCACGTGACCAAGTCTTGATGACAGTTTTCTTATTTGCCTCAACATTGGCCAATACTTTCTTCTCCAATTTGTAGTGAATGAACGGTCCTTTTTTTAATGAACGTGCCATATTCTATCCTATTTCTTTCTTCGTTCAACAATGTATTTATTACTTGCCTTTGTAAGAGAACGAGTCTTGTAACCCTTAGCAGGCGTACCTTTACGTGTACGTGGGTGTCCACCAGATGTACGACCTTCACCACCACCCATTGGGTGATCGACTGGGTTCATCACAACAGCACGTACTCGAGGACGACGACCCAACCAACGTGAACGACCTGCTTTACCAGATGATTCTAGCTGGTGGTCTGAATTTGATACTGTACCTACAGTAGCCATACATGTAGTAAGTATCATACGAGTTTCTCCCGAAGGAAGTTTGATAGTGGCATACTTTCCTTCACGAGCTGCCAACTGTGCATATGTACCAGCTGAACGAGCTATAACGGCGCCCTGACCAGGACGTAGTTCGATGCAGCAGATGATGGTACCTAGTGGTATCTCGCTCAAGAAAAGAGCATTTCCGACTTCAGGAGCCGCGCCCTGACCAGAAACTACTGTCTGTCCTACCTGAAGACCAGCAGGAGCAATCATATATCTCTTTTCTCCGTCAGCATATGAGAGGAGTGCGATAAATGCTGTACGGTTAGGATCGTATTCTATAGTTTTTACCGTAGCAGGAACTCCAAATTTGTTACGTTTGAAGTCGATGATACGATAACGTTGTTTGTGTCCGCCACCTATCTGACGCATAGTCATTTTACCGGTGTTATTACGGCCACCTGTTTTCTTTACTGGTTCCAAAAGACTTCTCTCGGGCTGGTTTTTAACCGTAATTGCGTCAAAACCGTTTATGATTTTGTGACGCTGACCGGGAGTAGTTGGTTTAAATTTTCTAACTGACATATCTTCTTATTAGATATTGTTGTAAAAATCGATTACCTGTCCATCGGCTATTTTAACGATAGCCTTCTTAAACGCATTTGTACGGCCAGCTATAAGCCCTGCTTTTGTGTAGCGTGTACGAGCTTTACCAGCGTAACGAATGGTATTAACTTCTTTTACAGTAACATTGTAGGCTTTCTCTACAGCTGCTTTGATCTGCTCTTTTGTAGCCTGTGGTGTTACGATAAAACCATAGCGGCCGCTCTTATCTGTAATAGCGGTCATCTTTTCAGTGATAAGTGGTCTTACTAATATATCCATCTTGCGTTATTTGCTTAAGTTGTTCTGTATTTGCTCCAAAGCACTCTCACATACCACCAAAACTTTTGTATTGATGATAGCGTAAGTGTTTAATTCTGTGCAAGGCACAACCGAAGCAAACTGTAAATTTCGTGATGACAAATATACGTTTTTATCGCCGTTGGCCGTAACAAATAATGATTTTTTAGAATTTATTCCTAATGCGTCAATTATGTTAATAAATTCTTTTGTTTTAGGCGCATTTAGTGTAAAATCCTCAACGACAAGAAGATTTTGTTCAGAAACTTTCTGTGACAAAACAGAGCGGCGAGCCAGTCTTTTCAGCTTTTTATTTAGTTTGAAAGAGTAATCGCGTGGTTCTGGACCGAAAACTCGACCACCACCGCGGAATACTGGGCTCTTGATGCTACCGCAACGAGCACCACCTGTTCCTTTCTGTCTTTTAAGTTTACGCGTACTACCAGATACTAGGCCTCTGTGTTTTGAAGCGTGTGTACCCTGACGTTGGTTTGCTAGATACTGTTTAACGTCCAACCATACTGCGTGTTCGTTTGGCTCGATACCAAATATCTGATCATCGAGAACGACTGTGCGTCCGGTAGCTTGTCCTTTTATGTCTAATACTGCTATTTCCATTACTTTTCAATAATTAAATATGAGTTCTTTGCGCCCGGAACGCATCCTTTTACTACCAGCAGGTTTTTATCTGCTTCTACTTTCAATACGCGAAGGTTCTTAACTTTAACGGTTTCACCGCCCATACGACCTGCCATTCGCATTCCTTTGAATACTTTTGCAGGGTAAGAGCAGGCACCTATAGAACCCGGTTTACGTGCACGGTTATGCTGACCGTGAGTTGCCTGTCCTACACCACCAAATCCGTGACGTTTAACGACACCTTGGAATCCTTTACCTTTTGAGGTTCCAGATACGTCAACGAACTCTCCTTCGGCAAATAGATCTGCCGCAATGACATCACCTAGTTTGTACTCGCCCTGGTAGTTTTTGAATTCTACAACTTTGGCTTTAGGTGTTGTCCCTGCTTTCTTGAAGTGTCCACTGAGTGCCTTGGTTACGTTTTTCTCTTTTTTGTCATCGAAACCAAGCTGAAGGGCTTCATAACCGTCAACTTGTGTGGTTCTGACCTGTGTTACTACACATGGACCGCATTCGATTACTGTGCAAGGAATGTTTTTCCCGCTTTCATCAAAAATGCTAGTCATACCAATTTTTTTACCAATTAATCCAGACATTTTGTGGTTTTAATTATTGGACAAATTATTAATTTTAAGGACATCGCTTCCCCTATCTACCTAAGTAGGGGAAGATATCCGTTATCGTTTTTTGTGAGATTTCTTAATGAATTACACTTTGATTTCTACTTCTACACCGCTAGGAAGCTCCAGTTTCATAAGAGCATCTATCGTTTTTGAAGATGAGCTGTATATATCCAGAAGACGTTTGTATGAACATACCTGGAACTGCTCACGTGATTTTTTATTAACGTGTGGTGAACGCAATACTGTGAAAATCTTTTTCTGTGTAGGTAGTGGTATAGGACCATTTACTACAGCACCAGTAGATTTTACTGTCTTGACTATCTTCTCGGCAGATTTATCTACCAAATTGTGGTCATAAGACTTAAGTTTGATGCGAATTTTTTGACTCATTGTATTTATATTGGTCTTAAATCTGTTCTATTATTTTTTTGATTTAGCTATAACCTCTTCGGCTATGTTACGAGGCACTTCTGAATAGTGTGAGAACTCCATAGATGAAGTTGCACGACCCGATGTAAGTGTACGTAGTGATGTAACGTATCCAAACATTTCTGATAGAGGAACGTCTGCTTTAACAACAGTTGCTCCCGCACGGTTGTCTGTACCCTTGATAAGGCCACGACGACGGTTCAAGTCACCTATCACGTCACCCATGCTTTCTTCTGGAGTCGTAACTTCTAGTTTCATTATAGGCTCTAGAAGTACAGGAGCTGCCTTAGACGCTGCTTCCTTGTAACCCAATTTGGCTGCCAATTCGAATGACAACTGGTCTGAGTCCACAGGGTGGAACGAACCATCTAGAACCGTAATCTTCATACCCTGAAGCTCATATCCTGCCAATGGACCAGCACCGATAGCTTCCTTGAAACCTTTCTCGATAGATGGGATAAATTCCTTAGGAATGTTACCACCCTTGATTTCAGAAGAGAATTCAAGACCAGATTTACCTTCGCTGTTTGGTTCCATACGGAAGATAACGTCTGCAAATTTACCACGACCACCAGTCTGTTTCTTATAAACCTCACGGTGTTCTACAGTACCTGTAAGAGCCTCTTTATATGCAACCTGTGGCTGACCTTCGTTAACCTCAACGTTAAATTCACGTTTCAAACGGTCAACGATGATTTCCAAGTGAAGCTCACCCATACCAGAGATGATAGTCTGTCCAGATACTTCGTCTGTAGACACGCGGAACGTTGGGTCTTCTTCTGCCAATTTGGCTAGACCTACGCCCAGTTTGTCTAGGTCAGCCTGAGTCTTAGGCTCAATCGAAATACCTATCACAGGATCTGGGAATGACATTGATTCTAGTACCACTGGTTCTTTTTCATCACACAGTGTATCACCCGTACGTATGTCTTTGAAACCTACACCTGCTCCTATATCACCAGCCTCGATAACCTCGATAGGTTTCTGTTCTTTTGAGTGCATCTGGAATATACGAGAGATACGTTCTTTCTTGTCTGTACGTGGGTTGTAGATATATGAACCTGCTTCCAATTTACCAGAGTACATACGGAAGTAGCACAAACGTCCTACGAATGGGTCTGTAGCGATCTTGAACGCAAGAGCAGCCATTGGGTCATCTACCGATGGACGACGTTCTACTTCTTCGTCTGTTTTAGGGTTAACACCCTTGATAGCTTCTACGTCGGCAGGAGATGGAAGGAATGCCATCACAGCGTCAAGCATCGTCTGTACACCTTTGTTCTTGAATGAAGAACCGCACAACATAGGAGTGATGTCCATAGAGATAGTAGCCTTACGAAGACCTTCTATCAATTCTGCACGAGTGATAGAATCTGGGTCTGTAAAGAATTTCTCCATCAACTCTTCAGATGTCTCGGCGATAGATTCTATAAGGTGAGCGCGCCATTTGTCGCATTCTTCTTTAAGGTCTTCTGGGATAGGCACCACTTGGTATGTCATACCTTTGTCGGCCTCGTTCCAGATGATACCCTGCATATCTAGCAAGTCAACAACACCCTTAAAGTCAACTTCAGAACCTATAGGTACCTGTAGTGGCACAGGATTTGCACCTAGACGTTCTTTAACCTGACGTACTACGTTAAAGAAGTCTGCACCGCTACGGTCCATCTTGTTAACGAAACCTATACGAGGTACGTTATATTTTGTAGCCTGACGCCATACAGTTTCTGACTGAGGTTCTACACCACCTACGGCACAGAATAGAGCAACAGCTCCGTCCAATATACGTAGTGAACGTTCTACCTCTACTGTAAAGTCAACGTGTCCAGGAGTATCTATGATGTTGATTTTATACTTTTTAGAATCTGGAGTAGGTTTACCCTGTACTGTAGGATAGTTCCAGAATACTGTTGTAGCAGCAGACGTAATAGTGATACCACGTTCCTGCTCCTGAGCCATCCAGTCCATAGTAGCTGCACCGTCGTGTGTTTCACCCAATTTGTGGTTCACACCAGTGTAGTAAAGGATACGCTCTGTAGTAGTAGTCTTACCGGCGTCGATGTGAGCCATGATACCGATATTTCGCGTATAATGTAAATCTCTTTTTGCCATTTTACTTTATTGCTTTGAGGTTTAGAATCTGAAGTGCGAGAATGCCTTGTTGGCTTCAGCCATCTTGTGAGTATCCATACGTTTCTTAACAGCAGCACCTTCTTCTTTTGAAGCAGCGATGATTTCGGCAGCCAATTTCTGTGCCATTGATTTCTCGTTGCGTAGGCGAGCATATTTTATCAACCATTTGATAGCCATAGAAACCTTACGGTCTGGGCGTATCTGCATAGGTATCTGGAATGTAGCACCACCCACACGGCGTGAGCGTACTTCCACGTGAGGCATCACATTAGAAAGGGCGTCTTTCCATATTTCCAATGCTGATTTTTCTGCATCTTTTGTCTTGTCGGCTACGATATCTAGCGCATCGTAAAACACCTCCAAAGCAGTGCTTTTCTTACCATCCCACATTAGGTTGTTAACAAAACGCGTTACCAGCGTATCGTTGAACTTAGGATCGGGAAGAAGAACTCTTTTTTTAGCTCTTGCTTTTCTCATTTGTTTAACTTTGTTTTAATGTGTGAATGATTAAAGATTACTTTTTCTTTTTAGTGTCTGCAGGAGCCTGTCCTGGTTTTGGACGTTTTGCACCGTATTTTGAACGACGCTGTCTACGACCGTTTACACCTGCTGTGTCTAGAGCACCACGTACGATATGATAACGTACACCAGGTAAATCCTTAACCCTTCCGCCACGTACCAATACTATCGAGTGCTCTTGGAGGTTGTGTCCTTCACCACCTATGTATGCGTTCACTTCATTACCATTTGTCAAACGTACACGCGCTACTTTACGCATCGCTGAGTTTGGCTTTTTAGGTGTTGTAGTGTAAACACGGGTACATACGCCGCGTCTCTGAGGACAAGAATCCAAAGCAGCCGATTTACTCTTCTTGGCGAGTGTGGCTCTTCCTTTTCTTACTAATTGTTGAATAGTTGGCATTTGTTTGCTACTTAAAAATTTTGTTTATGTTATGGTTCAACTTTTTTTCTAAAATTTTTCCTTTTTTATAGAGTTTTTTTCTCTCCCCCATCATTTTAACACTCACCATCAGCTATCATTCGCTCATTTTCACTCGCATTTTCACATATCCCCCTCGCCTTACCTTTCGCTATTCAGTCACATAAATCACTAAATATCAATCTCTTGCGAAAATCCCGACGAGACCCTATACGTACTCTATATTACGGGTTGCAAAGGTAATATTTTTATTTTGAAAAACAAATCTTTTTTCACTCTATTTCATCACTTTAGCACAGAAAATTTTAACAGTAGGCTTCATAGCACAGGAAATTTTTTTTTACATTTGACATAAACTTAAACTACATAACAATATGAGAAAAACAGTTCTTTTTACACTTTTATTCATAGTTGCTTGCTGTTTGCACGCACAGCCATCTTACACCAAAAAAGAAGCATTTCCTCTACCCGATATCCTTAAAAATATGGAAAGCGTTCCAGTCAAAAACATCGCGGTAGAAGAGATTCTAGATCCTAAACACATAGAACAAGTAGGCAAATACACCATAGTAGGTTCTTCTCAAAGCGAAGACATCTTCAGCATTTACTCCTCACCCAGCTTCAAACACGTTGTATCGTTTGGAAAAAAGGGAGAAGGCCCCGATGATTTCCTATCTGTAGATGCCTTAAATATAGGAGTATATGATGCAACTACATTCTACACCCTTAAACGCACTATGGCAGACCCTGCATACAGGCTATTCCAGATAAAAGACGGCAAAGTAAGCCATAGAGAAAATATCCCTCGCATAGATGGCAAAAACATAGTTGGCTCACCGGTAGATGGGATTGAAATATGGATAAAAAAGAAAAAAGATAGTTTCACTATATACTCCTGCTCGGCAAAGGACAGAGAAACAGTAATAGACACTGCTCGCTCTTTACGCGTGGGATACAACGCCCGCGAGGACGGCACTCGTTATGTACACAATATGCCTACCGTTTTTCACGGCAATGGTATGATAGCACTATCATACTACCAGTTGGCCCGTATAGATTTATATAGCGTAAATTCCAAAGGCAAGATAGAATATGTAGGAGGATTTGGAGACACAAACCTTACAAGCACTCGCGAGGACGTGGTAACAACACCTGGCAAGATGGTTTCGGCGGGTGATGGTATCTACCAAATGGTAGGCGGCAGAACTATAATGACTCCATCACCAGAAAGATACTCAGACATATTTATAGGCAGCAAATACATATATGGTGTATATACTTGTAGAGAAAACGCAATAATGATAAACGGAGGCAACAAAGCATACATTCACATCTTTGACCGTAAAGGTAACCCCGTCAAAGCATTCCTACTAAATGCCGATGTCAATTTCCCAACACGCCTATCCATAGAACCCGAAAGCGGCACTGCTTATGGACACAACACAAAACAGGATTTTGACTATGTAAAGACATTTGATATGGGTAGTCGTTTACCATAAAGATACTCCTTTATATATATACAATAAAAAAAGCGGCTCGCCACAGGCGAGCCGCCCCTTATATATATAGGTGTTTATTACGCTTCAAAATTTACTTTGAAAGCATCAAACTGAGGATAGATAGCAGAATCACCCAACTGTTCTTCTATACGTAGAAGCTGGTTGTATTTTGCCATACGGTCTGAACGTGATGCAGAACCTGTTTTAATCTGTCCGCAGTTAAGAGCAACAGCTAGGTCGGCGATAGTAGCGTCTTCGCTCTCACCAGAACGGTGGCTCATAACAGTTGTGTAACCAGCTCTCTGTGCCATTTCAACAGCATCGATAGCTTCTGTAAGAGAACCTATCTGGTTTACTTTAACTAGAAGTGAGTTACCTACACCCTGTTTGATACCAGCAGATAGACGTTCTACGTTTGTTACAAATAGGTCGTCACCTACCAACTGGCAACGTCCGCCAATCTTATCTGTAAGCATCTTCCAGCCTTCCCAGTCGTTTTCATCCATACCGTCTTCGATAGACATGATAGGATATTTAGCAACTAGTTCAGCCAAGTATTCAGCCTGCTCTGCAGATGTACGTTTTGCACCTTTTTCACCTTCAAATTTAGTGTAGTCATAAACACCATCTTCATAGAATTCAGAAGAAGCACAGTCAAGAGCGATAGTAACTTCTTCACCTGGTTTGTAACCAGCAGCCTTGATAGCAGCACAGATAGTTTCAAGAGCGTCTTCTGTTCCTTCAAATGTAGGAGCAAATCCACCTTCGTCACCTACCGCTGTAGAAAGGTTACGGTCGTGAAGAAGTTTTTTAAGATTGTGGAATATCTCACAACCCATACGTATAGCTGTAGCAAAAGAATCTGCTTTTACTGGCTGAATCATGAATTCCTGGAATGCGATAGGAGCATCAGAGTGAGAACCACCGTTTACGATGTTCATCATAGGCACAGGAAGAACTTTGGCATTTGTACCACCTACATAACGGTAAAGAGGCATACCTAGTTCATCGGCAGCAGCTTTAGCAGCAGCTAGAGAAACACCTAGGATAGCGTTTGCACCTAGATTTTTCTTATTTTTTGTACCGTCTAGAGCTATCATAGCCTTGTCTAGACCTATCTGGTCAAATACATCACAACCTATAAGTTCTGGAGCGATTTTTTCATTTACATTGGCAACGGCTGTCAAAACGCCTTTACCCATATATTTTGATTTATCGCCATCGCGAAGCTCCATAGCTTCGTATTCACCTGTTGATGCACCAGAAGGAACGATAGCACGGCCCATAGCACCAGCTTCTGTGTAAACGTCTACTTCAACAGTAGGATTGCCTCGAGAGTCAAGGACTTGTCTTGCGTGGATTTCTGTTATTACGCTCATTGTGTGTTAAGTTTTGTATTGTTATTTAATTGATTTTCGTCTTTTTTTGGACAGTGCAAAATTATAACATTTTGCTCGTTTATTCACAATCTTTAAGGACATTATTTTATGATGCCTCCCCCGTAGGCCTTAACATCGATAGTTCGGGGTCTGTTATAGGGCCATAGAGCTTTTCATAACCTTCTATATTTTCTGCCAGCACCATCAGCAGACGTTTGGCAGTAGATGGGGTCATCACTATGCGAGAGACTACCGTTGCCTTTGGAACGCCTGGCATTATATTGAGAAAGTCCATCACAAATTCCGTAGGAGAGTTATTTATCCCCGTAGCATTGGAATAAACGCCCATAGAGAGTGCTTCTGGCAGGGATATTTCCAGTTTATTTTCTTTATCCATAATGTCTAAATATATATGTATCTTACTGAGGGTTAAATATAAGATTTTTTTCTTTTCTCAACAAAAAAAATCCGCAACACTTAAAAAAGCATTGCGGATAATGTGTTTTATTATAAATGCCAACCCCTAGGCATCATTTCTCATCTGTGAGTATTCTTCACGAGAACCAACTATCAACTGGTCATACTCTTTAAGACCTGTACCTGCTGGTATCTTGTGTCCAACGATAACGTTCTCTTTAAGACCTTCCAGGTAATCTTCCTTACCTGCTACCGCAGCCTCATTAAGAACCTTGGTTGTTTCCTGGAACGATGCTGCCGATATGAATGAACGTGTCTGAAGTGAAGCACGTGTAATACCCTGTAGCATAGGTTCGGCCGTAGCAGGCATAGCATCACGTGCTACCACCAATTGTTTGTCTGCACGACGCAACGTAGAGTTTTCGTCCTTCAACTGGCGAAGTGTTACCATCTGTCCGGCTTTCAAATTTTCTGAATCACCAGCATCTGTTACCACTTTTATGCCATACAGTGCGTCATTTGCATCTACAAAGTCGCGTTTGTGTACCGACTGACCTTCCAAGAACTGTGTATCACCAGAATCAACGATAAGAACCTTACGCATCATCTGACGTACTATCACCTCAAAGTGTTTGTCATTGATAACCACACCCTGCATACGGTATACGCCCTGAACCTCATTAACCAGATATTCCTGAACTTCGTTAGGACCTTTTATACGCAATATATCCTCTGGTGATATAGAACCTTCAGATATCGCATCACCCGCGTGTACATAGTCGTTATCCTGTACCAATATCTGGTGAGAAAGTTTAACCAGATAACGTTTTTCTTCACCGCTCTTTGACGTGATGATGATTTCCTTGTTGCCGCGTTTGATAGCACCCAAACGTACCACACCGTCTATTTCGGCTACCACAGCTGGGTTTGATGGATTACGTGCCTCAAACAATTCTGTAACACGTGGCAGACCACCCGTGATGTCTCCCGCCTTGGCACTCTTACGAGGTATCTTAACAAGTATATCCCCAGCCTTAACCTTATCTCCATTCTCTACCAATAGGTGAGCACCTACCGGCAAGTTGTAAGACTTGATAACCTCGCCTCCACGACCGTCTGTAATGATAACCGTCGGTATGAGTTTTTTGCCCTTGGCTTCTGATATAATTTTTTCCTGGAAACCTGTCTGGTCGTCTATCTCTACCTGATATGTCTGTCCCTGTTCTATATCCTCAAACTTGATACGACCAGCCGTTTCAGACATAATGATAGCGTTGTGTGGGTCCCAAGTACATATCAACTCGCCTTTTTCCACCTGTGTCTTATCTGCCACATACAGATGTGCACCATAAGGGATATTGTGTGTGAATACAACCAGCGAAGTTTTAGGATCAATTATACGCATTTCTGTCGTACGAGACATCACCACCTGGCATTCATTACCCTCACCATCTACCGCAGGTACCGTACGCAAATCATCGTATTCTACCATACCTGCCACCTTGGCCTTGATACTAGATTCGGCAGCCGAAGCTCCCGCCGTACCACCCTGGTGGAACGTACGCAACGTAAGCTGTGTACCAGGCTCACCGATAGACTGTGCTGCGATAACACCCACAGCTTCACCCTTCTGCACCATACGCATCGTAGCCAGGTTACGGCCGTAACATTTGGCACATATACCGTGACGAGCCTCACACGTCAATGCCGAACGTACCTCTACCGTCTCGATAGGTGATTCATCTATTTCCTTGGCAATAGCATCTGTTATCATCTCACCCGCGTGAACCATCACGTGGCCATCGCGTGGGTCTTCTACATCGTGTAGTGATACACGACCCGCTATACGTGAAGCAAGTGTCTCACGTACCACGTCATTTTCTTTAAGAGCCGAAACTTTTATACCACGCAACGTTCCGCAATCCTCTTCCGTAACTATCACGTCCTGTGCCACGTCCACCAAACGACGAGTCAAATAACCCGCGTCGGCTGTTTTAAGAGCCGTATCGGCCAAACCTTTACGGGCACCGTGAGTCGAGATAAAGAACTCAAGGATAGAAAGACCTTCCTTAAAGTTTGATATGATAGGGTTTTCAATAATATCTGCACCACCCGAACCAGATTTCTGTGGTTTTGCCATCAGACCACGCATACCAGTCAACTGGCTTATCTGAGCCTTAGAACCACGGGCACCAGAATCCAACATCATATACACCGAGTTGAATCCCTGTTTATCCTCCTTAAGAGTCTTCATCGCAGCCTCGGCTATACGGTTTGTCGCAGCAGACCAAGCATCGATAATGATGTTATAACGTTCGTTATTGGTTATAGCACCCATATTATACTGGTCTGTAGTGATTTCTACTTTTTCATTTGCCTCGGCCAGTATCTCTTCCTTGGATTCTGGGATAAGGATATCTGCCAACGAGAATGACAATCCACCACGGAAGGCGTTCTTATAACCCATATCCTTCACATCGTCCAAGAAGCGAGCTGTCGTCGCTATATCTGTACATTTAAGAACGTGTGATATGATATCACGCAAACTGTTTTTCTTAATGACAGTATTTATATAACCCGCCTTGTAAGGCACCACGTCATTGAAGAACACACGACCAGCCGTCGTATCTATAATCTTACGTACAGTCTTACCATCTTCCCATACGTCCATTCTCACCTTAATAGGTGCCTGCATATTAAGACGACCTTCGTTGTACGCTATACGTACCTCTTCTGGAGAGTAGAACGTAAGACCTTCGCCCAATACTTTTTCATCTTCTGTCGAACGACGCTCTTTGGTCATATAGTATAGACCCAACACCATGTCCTGTGAAGGCACCGTGATAGGCGAACCATTGGCAGGGTTCAAGATATTGTGAGCCGACAGCATCAACAATTGTGCCTCAAGGATAGCCTCTGGACCTAGTGGCAAGTGAACCGCCATCTGGTCACCGTCAAAGTCGGCGTTAAATCCTGTACATACCAGCGGGTGCAACTGTATAGCTTTACCCTCTATAAGACGAGGCTGGAATGCCTGTATAGACAGACGGTGAAGCGTAGGAGCACGGTTAAGCAGTACAGGGTGTCCTTTTATCACATTCTCCAATATATCCCATACGATAGGATCACGACGGTCTATGATTTTTTTGGCACTCTTGACCGTTTTCACTATACCGCGTTCTATAAGTTTACGTATAATGAACGGTTTGTAAAGTTCGGCAGCCATATTTTTAGGCAGACCGCACTCATATATCTTAAGTTCTGGACCAGCAACAATAACAGAACGTGCCGAATAGTCCACACGTTTACCCAAAAGGTTCTGACGGAAACGACCCTGCTTACCTTTCAGTGAGTCTGAAAGAGATTTAAGCGCACGGTTTGATTCTGTTTTAACTGCACTAGCCTTACGAGTATTGTCAAACAAAGAGTCTACCGCCTCCTGCAACATACGTTTCTCGTTTCTCAATATCACCTCTGGAGCTTTTATCTCTATAAGGCGTTTAAGACGGTTGTTACGTATAATTACACGACGGTATAGGTCATTGAGGTCTGATGTAGCAAAACGACCACCATCTAGTGGAACCAACGGACGCAATTCGGGTGGGATAACAGGTATAACCTTCATTATCATCCACTCTGGACGGTTCTCGCGGTTCTTCTGTGCCTCGCGGAATGACTCTACTATCTGCAAGCGTTTAAGAGCTTCTGTCTTACGCTGTTTTGATGTTTCTCTAGATACGCTATCGCGTAGTTCATATGACAAATCGTCCAGATTAAGGTTCTGAAGCATCATAAGAAGAGCTTCGGCACCCATCTTGGCAACAAATTTATTAGGGTCGTTATCTTCCAGATATTGGTTTTCTTCTGGCAGAGCATCTACTATATCTAGATATTCTTCCTCTGTCAAGAATTCCATCTTTTCTACCGGTTCTCCCGTAGGACGAGTAGCCACACCTGGATTTATCACTATGTAACGTTCATAGTAGATAATCATATCCAGTTTTTTGGAAGGTATACCCAGCAGATAACCTATCTTATTTGGAAGGCTGCGGAAATACCATATATGAGCCACAGGCACCACCAGATTGATATGACCTATACGCTCACGACGCACTTTCTTTTCGGTTACCTCCACACCACAACGGTCGCACACTATTCCCTTATAACGTATGCGTTTGTACTTACCGCAGGCACATTCATAGTCTTTCACAGGACCAAATATACGTTCACAGAAAAGACCATCACGTTCTGGTTTATGTGTGCGGTAGTTTATGGTTTCTGGTTTGAGGACTTCACCCGAAGACTGACTCATTATCACTTCTGGAGAAGCAAGACCGATAGTAATTTTGCTAAAGCTACTATTTGCTTTGTTTTCTTTACCTAAAGCCATTTATTTGCTTGTATTAGCGTTCGAAAAATTATTCTATGATAGAAATCCTCCGAAGGTCTCACGCGTGAGACCTTCGTCGGACGTATAGTTAACGTTAGTCTTCAAAACGTACGTCTAGACCCAGACCTTTTAATTCGTGCAACAACACATTGAACGATTCTGGGATATTAGGAGTAGGCATTGGTTCGCCTTTGACGATAGACTCATATGCTTTGGCACGTCCCACCACGTCGTCAGACTTGATAGTACATATCTCACGCAATATGTTTGAAGCACCGTATGCTTCCAGAGCCCAGAATTCCATCTCACCAAAACGCTGACCACCAAACTGTGCTTTACCACCCAATGGCTGCTGTGTAATAAGTGAGTAAGGACCTATACTACGTGCGTGCATCTTGTCATCTACCATGTGTCCCAGTTTCAACATATAGATAACACCCACCGTAGCCGCCTGATCAAATCTATCACCCGTACCACCATCATACAGATACGTATGACCATAACGTGGTACACCGGCCTTGTCTGTAAGTTCTGTAATCTCGTCCAATTCGGCGCCGTCAAAGATAGGTGTTGCAAACTTCATTCCCAGTTTGCGACCTGCCCAACCTAGCACCGTTTCATATATCTGACCCAAGTTCATTCGCGAAGGCACACCCAGTGGGTTAAGTACGATATCCACCGGAGTACCATCTGCCAAGAATGGCATATCTTCCTCACGTACTATCTTGGCTACAATACCCTTGTTACCGTGACGACCCGCCATCTTGTCTCCCACACGCAATTTACGTTTCTTGGCAATGTAAACCTTGGCCAGTTTAATGATACCAGCTGGTAGTTCATCACCTACCGATAGTGTGAATTTCTCACGACGAAGAGCACCCTGAAGGTCATTTACCTTTATCTTGAAGTTGTGCAGCAATTCAGATATCAAGTAGTTACGTCCCGCATCGGCTGTCCAACCCGTAGGATTAACGTGCTCATAATCTGTGATGTTTTGAAGCACTTTCAACGAGAATTTTGTTCCCTTTGCCACAATCTGCTCGCCCAGGTCATTTGAAACACCCTGTGATGTCTTACCATTTACTATCGTAAATAGTTTTTCTAGAAGTATCGTACGCAACGCATCATACGAAGCCGCATACTGTGCGTCCAGACGTTCTGTTTCTTCTTTTTCGGCAGCACGACGTTTTTTATCCTTTATCGCACGCTGGAACAGTTTCTTACCTATCACCACCCCCTGAAGTGAAGGATTGGCTTTAAGCGAAGCATCTTTCACATCGCCAGCCTTATCACCAAAGATAGCACGCAACAATTTTTCTTCTGGTGAAGGGTCTGACTCTCCCTTAGGAGTGATTTTACCTATAATTATATCACCTGGATTAACTTCGGCACCTATACGTATCATACCGTTTTCGTCCAGTTCTTTTGTCGCTTCTTCAGAAACGTTAGGAATGTCATTTGTAAGTTCTTCGGCACCCAATTTTGTGTCGCGAACTTCCAGCGGATACTCATCTATGTGTATCGAAGTAAACAAGTCTTCCTTAACGGCACGTTCTGAAATAACGATACCGTCCTCATAGTTGTATCCTTTCCATGGCATAAAGGCCACCAATAGGTTACGACCCAATGCCAATTCGCCATTTTCCGTAGCATAACCCTGACACAACACCTGACCTTTTTCCACACGGTCACCCTTACGAACGATAGGTTTAAGTGTGATATTTGTCGATTGGTTTGTCTTGCGGAATTTTATAAGATGATATGTCTTTTCATCTGGATCAAATGATACCAGACGTTCATCATCTGTACGGTCATAGCGTATCGTGATTTTGTCTGCATCTACATAAACTACCTCACCGCTACCCTCGGCATTGATAAGCACACGAGAGTCTTTTGCCACCTGTGCTTCCAGACCCGTACCCACGATAGGAGCCTCTGGTTTAAGAAGAGGTACCGCCTGACGCATCATGTTTGAACCCATCAATGCACGGTTGGCGTCATCGTGTTCTAGGAATGGAATAAGTGAAGCAGATATAGATGCTATCTGGTTTGGAGCAACGTCCATATAATCCACCTCGGCTGGAGAAACGATAGGGAAGTCACTCTCGCGACGAGCTTTAAGACGCTCTTCCACGATATGACCTTCGTCATCTATCGCCACGTTGGCCTGTGTGAATGTCATTTCTTCCTCGCTTTCGGCCGAAAGATAAACCGGTTCCTTACTAAAGTCAACCTTACCATCTGTTACCTTGTGGTAAGGAGTCTGTATGAATCCCATTTCATCTACCTTGGCATATACGCAAAGCGAAGATATAAGACCGATGTTTGGTCCTTCAGGAGTCTCAATAGGACATAGACGTCCATAGTGAGTATAGTGTACGTCTCGCACTTCAAATCCCGCTCTCTCACGAGAAAGACCACCAGGTCCCAGAGCAGAAAGACGACGTTTGTGTGTTATTTCTGCCAGAGGGTTGGTCTGGTCCATGAATTGCGATAACTGGTTTGTTCCAAAGAATGAGTTTATTACCGATGACAGAGTCTTGGCATTGATAAGGTCTATAGGAGTAAAGACTTCGTTATCACGCACGTTCATACGTTCGCGGATAGTACGAGCCATACGAGC
>JAFYKQ010000076.1 GCA_017537565.1 Flavobacteriales bacterium | reverse complement strand
TGATAAATATGACCACGCTGCGTGGTGGCACTACCGATGCCAATGGTTTCTTTCACGTGTCGGCTGCTGTGGGAGACTCACTATACATATCATATGTGGGGCATGAGAGTATAAGTGCAGTAGTATCACTTAATATGCTTCAACGTGAGTACACCACGTTCTATCTTAAAACAGAAGAATATCAGTTGCAGGAGGTCAATATCCAGGCACATAACCTGTCTGGAATACTAAATGTAGACCTTAAAGTTCTCGACCCAGGATTTGAGACACGTGTAGTAGAGCTATACCGCGTCAAGAAGAGCGAAGATATAAGTACAAAAGCAGCAAATGCTTCGCCGCTTAACCCTGTTGAATTCATAGCTGGATTCTTCTCGGGAGATAAGAAACTGGAAAAAATGAAACAACAGAACGAGGTGGCCAATATGTTGGCAGACCGTTATGACCGCGACTTCCTCAAAAAGATGCTCAACCTTTCACAGGAAGAGATTGACCAGCTCCTTATCTACTGTCGTGAAGACCCCAAAAAGGCTCTCAAAGCGTCAGACTTAGACCTTATCAACTCTCTTCTTAAATGTAAAGAAGACCTTGAAAAGAAAGCTAAACAGGCAGAAAAAGAAGCCGATGAAGAAGAAGATTTTTATTGATAAGCATCATACTTCACATAAAAAAAACTCGCCCTATGGGGCGAGTTTTTTTTATGTGTAATAGGTTCTATTTAATAGGTATCACATCTTTAAAATCTTTTGGGAAGCATATAAAGACCTTGGTTTCGGTTTTATCTTTTGTGAAGTTTATCTGCTCAGAAACCTCGGTTATCACTCTCACCTCGCCAGATTTTGAAATGATTTTAATGTTGTCCTCACGAGGACGATAGACGTGGTTTTTTATCTCACGATAACTCAACAGATATTTAACCAGATCCTCTCCTATGCCGTATTTTTCAATGATAGAGGTCTTTATTTTATCTACTTCTTCCACGGGTAAAGCTTCGGGTAGTAGTTTTGCAAAGAACAATCGGCGATGGCACAATGCACGACACAGATATGAGAGTATAAAATCATCTGTATGTATCCACTGCTTAAATACAGACCACATATCACTTTCATCTATCGACATATAGTGTTCCAGATATTCATCATTGATATCACAGGCTTGAGCCTTACGTGAGAGCAGGAATTTAAGTGATGGTGGCGCAGGCAGTTCCTTGCCTTCTTTTATGAGTTCTATGGCACGGCGTATGATACCATTGGCTATGAAGTCTGCTCCCAGTGCTGTTTTATGAAGATACACCTGCCAGTACATCATTCTTCTAGCCACCACAAATTTTTCTACCGAATAAAGTCCCTTCTCTTCAAATACTATTTCTCCATCGGGCGATACGGTCATCATAGCTATGATGCGTTCGTGAGAGACTATACCCTCACTTGCCCCTGTATAAAAACTATCACGATTGAGGTAATCCAGGCGGTCCATATCCAGCTGTGAAGATATAAGACTGTGCAGGAAACGTTTGTGATACTTATTCTCAAAAATATCTACCGCCATTTTCATCACATCTCCCCCTATCTCATCACACAGCAGTTTCATCACACGTACCGATATATCCTCGTGTGATACGCCATCTAGGAATTCACCTTCCAGTGTATGGGAAAAAGGAGCGTGTCCCACATCGTGTAGCAGGATAGCTATTTTAGCCGCCGAATACTCGTCATCTGTTATCTCAAAACCTTTTTCTCTCAACGTAGTAAGAGCTCTTCCCATTAGATGCATCGCTCCTACCGAATGTGTGAAACGATTGTGAACGGCTCCCGGATACACCAGTGAAGACAGGCCTATCTGGGATATATGACGCAAACGCTGCATATAAGGGTGTGATATGATACGATTTATAAGTCGCCCGTCTATGCGTATAAACCCATATACAGGGTCATTTATGTTTCTATTGTGAGTATTCATATAATCTATACGTTTATGGACGTGTAAAGGTACGCCTTTTTGTGGTATATAAGGAGTATTTGTGATACATATTTCATACATTTGCACACTAAAATCACAAGAGATGAAAACAATACTATCGGCCATAGATGTAAAAGTGGAAGATATGCCATCGTGGGGTAGCAAGATAGCACAAGCTGTACCCTATGGCACTACCCTTCTTATGGAAGGAGATATGGGAGCAGGCAAAACCACACTTACCAAATCCATAGTAGAGGCTATGGGTTGTGATGATGTGGTGTCTTCACCTACATTCTCTCTGGTTAATCAATACTTAACGCGTGATGGGCGTTCTATATATCATTTTGATTTTTATCGTATAGATGATATAGAGGAAGCATATGATATGGGCTGTGAGGAGTATTTTTACAGCGGAGCCACGTGCATAGTAGAATGGGGAGAAAAAGCCAGCGAACTGCTACCAGATGACTCTTGGGTGGTAAGGATAGTGAAAAAAGAAAACAGTAGAAACATTGAACTTATATGTCCATAAAAAAAGGCGGGAGACTCCCGCCTTTATTTTATTCTAAAAGAGTGATAACTGCTGCTCTCCTGTATCTTTTTTAACGTCCTGTTTAATGGTCTCTACTGTGGGAGAAATATCTTCATCGGCCGTTTCAATCATCGCACTATCTATTTCTTTCCCTGCCGATATCATATCCATAAATTCGTTTTCACTTATCACTTTTATACCCAGACTTTCGGCCTTGCGGGCTTTGGCTGGCCCCATAGCCTCTCCCGCTATGAGATAATCTGTCGATGCACTTACCGATGAAACATTGCGGCCTCCATATTTTTCTATAAGTTCTTTGAGTTCATCACGTGATATAGAGAATTTTCCCGATACCACATAACTCTTACCGCCCAGCACATCACTTTTAACAGACATCACACCGCTTTTTATCTCCATTTGTACACCGTGAGTTTTGAGTCTGTCAATCTCATCTATATGGCGTTCATCTGCAAAGTAAGATATGATACTATCGGCTATCTTTTCGCCCACTTCATCTACCATCAGCAGTTCTTCTCTCGTAGCTTTCATCAGCGAGTCCATAGATGTGAAATAACGAGCTATCTTACGAGCTGTAGTATCCCCCACATAACGTATTCCTATGGCAAACAACACTCGTTCAAACGGCACTTTTTTGGATTCTTCTATCGCTTCCAGTAGTCTTTCTGCCGAGCGTTTCTGGAAACTACGTTTTTTACCTTCGCTGCTTACATCTATCGTCAGTCCATTCAGTTTTTCGTACGTAAGCGTATAAAGGTCTACATAACTTTCTACCAGTCCTGCCTCTACCAATGCTCTTACATTCTGCTCTCCGAGCGATTCTATATCCATAGCCTTACGCGATGCAAAATGCTCTATACGTCCCTTTATCTGTGGAGGACAATGTGTATCATTAGGACAATAATGAAGTGCTTCACCATCTATTCTTACCAGTTCTGCCCCACATTCAGGGCAATGTGTTATGTATCTAGTAGGCATACTGTCTTCTGCACGACGAGAGGTGTCCACACCTACTATCTTGGGTATTATTTCTCCTCCCTTTTCCACATACACGGTATCTCCTACCCTTATATCTAGACGTGCTATCTGGTCGGCATTATGCAACGAAGCACGTCGCACCATCGTTCCTCCCAATGCCACCGCAGGATTGAGATTGGCTACCGGAGTGATGGCGCCTGTACGTCCTACTTGATATGAGATAGATTCCAGAATGGTTGATTCGCGTTCGGGAGAGAATTTATAAGCAACTGCCCACCGAGGGCTTTTGGCTGTATAACCCAGACGTGCTTGTTGGGATTTGGAGTTAACCTTTATCACTATGCCATCTGTCTGGTATGGCAGGCTATGACGCGCCGTATCCCAATGTCTTATATATTCATACACTTCTTCCAGACTATGAGCCACCACACTATAAGGAGGTACCTTAAAACCCCACTCTCTAGCTTTTTCCAGACAACCATATTGTGTAGGTATAGTTACAGCGTCCTCCACCACATAGTACAGCAGACAGTCCAGATGTCGTCTAGCGACCTCACTGCTGTCTTGAAGTTTAAGACTACCCGATGCCAGATTACGAGGATTGGCATATAGAGTTTCTCCCTCTATTTCACGCTGGGTATTTATCTTTTCAAATTCTTCTATGGGTAGAATAACTTCACCTCTTATATCAAATATAGCGGGATAATCACCTGTAAGAGTGAGAGGTATAGAACGTATAGTGCGTGCATTTGCAGTGATATCATCACCCTGCACACCATCACCACGAGTCTCGGCTCTCAACAGACGTCCGTTTTCATAAGTAAGACTTATAGATGCCCCGTCATACTTAAGCTCCAGTACATACTCCACTTCTTCATCACCCAATTCACGACGTATACGGGCATCAAAATCGGCTATTTCTTCCCTCGAATATGTATTATCAAGCGAATACATACGCGTACGGTGCACCACCGTTGCAAAATCACGTGTAACCTCACCTCCCACACGACGTGTAGGTGATGTAGGGTCATCATATTCTGGGTGCTCTCTTTCTAATGCCGATAGATGTGAGAGCATATCATCAAATTCCTTGTCTGATATGACCGGTGTGTCTTTCACATAGTATAGGTAATTGTGACGAGTAAGTTCTTCTCTTAAACGCAGTATTTCCTCTTTTACGTCTGTTCTGCTCATTTTATCTCGCGATGTAATTTCATTGCAATTTACAAAAAATATCTCTACTTTTTTATTATATTGGCAGTGTTAAAAAACTATTTTGATGACAAGGGTTATATACTTATATATAAGTATTTTATGCTTTACTACATTATGTGTCACATCTTGTAGAGAATCCTCCATATCCTCTCTGCACGACATAAGAATAGCTTTTTATAACACCGAAAATACATTTGATACTATAGACGACACCCTCACCGATGACGATGATTTTACATTGCAGGGTAAAAATCTATGGACAGATATGAAATACCTCCAAAAGATAGAAAACATATCAAGCGTCATTCACTATATAGACGCCTCCATCATAGGACTATGTGAAGTGGAAAACGATGATGTCCTACTAGATTTGACCGTTAAGAGCAGCCACAAAAGCAATAAAAATTACCGATGTGTTACCATAGATAGCGGCGATGAAAGAGGACTGGACCCTGCTATAATATATAACGATGATATCTTACACTACATATCACACGACAGTATAAAAGCTTCCTATTCCTCTCGCAGTATGATGGAGGCTACCTTTAAGATAAAAGGCACAGATGACACACTACGGGCATTAGTATGTCATTGGACATCTAGGTATATGGGTAGAAAAGCTACCGAAAAGTCCCGTCTATCACAGGCTGAAAGAGCCGCCAGATGGGTAAAAGATATTCCACCACACCATCTAGTAGTAGTTATGGGCGATTTTAACGACGAGATTAAAGACGCATCATTGAGATATTTCTCTATGCTAGTGCCACATATGAACTCTCACCACACAGAAAACAATCATTCTTATTATTATCAAGGAAGATGGTATGCTTTTGACCAAATTTTTACTAATTTTGTACCTAATGCAGTGCCTTATAGTGTATATAAAGACCACTCTATATTAAACGAGGGTAAATATCCATATAGGACATACGCATCAGAAAGATACATAGGCGGTTACAGCGACCATCTACCTGTATATATAGATTATAAACGTTAAACATAAACAATAAATTATCACAATGATTAAAAGACTATTTACTGCCGTTGTAGCCATCGTGGCTCCAGTGGCACTTATGGCACAGAGTGCCGATTCGCTTACATTTGTCAAGGCACCTTGGAAAGTACAGAAGATAGACAAAGGCATAACTCTTAAAGAGTATCATTTTACGGGCGATGACAAGATATTTGATTCAGACCAGTATGTCGCTATCGTGGAGATAGACCAGAAAAAAGCCAAAGGTCGTTTTGCTCTGGCAGACAATCCTGGAAAGATAACTCGTACCAGTCGTTTTGCTGCAGACAGCAGTGCTGTGGCAGCATTGAACGGTACGTTCTACAATATGCGTCCTCCTTATAATTCTGTGTGCTATTTCAAGAAAAACGGAACTGTCGTGTATGATAAAGTAGGATCGATGGCTCAGCGTGAAAACGGAGCAGTAGTGATAGACAGCAAGGGAGTTATAAGCGTAGAAGGTGCTGGTGACAGAAAACCAGATTGGGTACTTACACACACAGCTCCATCGATTATGTGTAGCGGCCCTATGCTTATGGCAGATGGCAAAGACTCTTTCCTACAAGAAAATTCGTTTAACCGCACACGTCACCCTCGTAGTGCCGTTGCCACATCAAAAAACAAAGCTTATCTTATCACTGTCGATGGTCGTGCAAAGGGTAATTCGGCAGGTGTGAGCCTATGGGAATTTACAAAGATAATGCACTACATAGGTGTAAATGATGCTATAAACGTGGACGGTGGAGGCTCTACTACTCTATATGTAGAAGGTCAAAACGAAAACGGAATAGTAAACCACCCATCAGATAACGGTAAATTTGACAGCAAAGGAGAACGCAGCGTTGTGAACTCTATACTATTCATAAAAAAATAATCTCTCTATCTGTTTATAAATGAAATACGCCATTAACCATCTTTCTGTCATATCTGTTTACAGCGAACCTCGTGAGGATTCTCTCGTGTGTTCTGAACTTCTCTTTGGAGAGGTAGTAAAGGTATTGGAAAGACGTGCGACGTGGAGTCGCATACGTCTGCAAGAGGACAAGACAGAAGGTTGGATACCCAATATACAGTACACCGAAATAGACGAAACGACATATAAATCTATATGTGAGGAGACACCTGTTTACTGTGCCCAGAGTGTAGGTGTATGTCGTCGTGGGGAGCAAGCACAACCTATACTCATAGGTTCGCGATTGCCTCTATGGGACGAAGGTCGTTTTATGGTAGGTGAGACTCAATATACGTTTGACGGATATGTGGCTATGGGACGCAAACCAAAAAGCGATATAGTACGCGTTGCCAAAGGTTTTTTGAATGCTCCGTATAAAAATGGTGGACGTTCTTTCTTTGGCGTGGACGCTGGGGCCTTTGTACAGATGTGCTACCGTCTATGTGGACGTAATATAGCTCGCACCCCTGCCCTACAATCCAAAGCTGGCGAAGTACTGTCATTTGTAGAAGAGGCGGTAGAGGGAGATTTGGCGTTTTTTGATGATAACGATGGCAACATAAATCACGTAGGCATTATACTCGAGGACCATCATATAATTCATAGTTATGGCTGTGTGCGTATAGACCATATAGACCAGACTGGAATATATAATGCCGATATGGGTAAATACACCCACTCTTTACGCGTGATAAAACATATATAAAATACTTTTATCTAAATAAAGGCAGCCTCCACGGAGGCTGCCTTTTTGTGGTGCAGCCACCACGGGCAGATTTAAAATAAAAAGGCTCGCCCGGAGAGGCTCCGGTGCCGGTTTTAAAATAAAAAGGGAGGTGCCATAGCACCTCCCTTTTACTATTTTTCTATTATCTTACTTTTCCTTTAATAGTTTTTTCACCCATTTGGCATCATCTAGGATGCAGTATGTAGCCATCGCCATAGCTACGCCTATCATACTGCCTACATATACATCTACATAGAAATGCTGCATTAGATACACTCTACTGTATGCCACCAATACCGCAACCAGCATCACGAGTATTTTCAAATAATTACTCTTCAAAAAGAAAGCCATCATACAGAATAGTCCAAAGGCCGAAATAGTATGTCCCGATGGGAAACTATTCCAACTCCTCAATTCATACCCTGGAACTGTCTTCACTGCATCAAATATACCCAATTCTGTAAATACCGTAAATGGACGAGGCTCATCAAATATCTGTTTAAGCACATATGAAACTATCATTATAGACAGTCCTACCACTATCAGATATAACGCACATCTACGCGAGAAGAAAAACCAAGATATCACACATAGTATAAAAAATGTGGTATCTCCCAGGAACGTCACAAATAACCAGGGATAATTTTGCCAATCGGCATAAAATTCATTGAACCATAGTTGTATCTGTATTTTGTCATAAAGACATAAAAAGACTATTCCTACAGCCCACAACACTACACAAGGCAAAAAGAAAAACTTATTCTCCTTTACCAGATTTTTTAATTTATCCAAGACTTAAAGAGTATAATTTTATTTATAATTCGATTCTATACTTAACCAGCGTCTAATGACATATTTATGCTCCTATCAGTTTTTTGAGATTTTGTATTGCGGCGTCCCACATCTGTACGGCAGAATCTTCCTCTCCCCGATGTGCAAAATCTGTTATAGAAAACAGCACATCTCCCGTCAGTTCGTCCTGGCTTATAGACATTTCAAAATAGCATGAGCTTCCTGCATCTGCCTCCCAACGAAATCTTACCAACGAATCCTGACGACGTGCTATCATCTTGGCACATTCTTCTCCGCTACCTATCCACTGGAAAATGAAGTTATTACCTTTGGCACTGGCTTTATCACTGAACCATTCAGACAGTCCCGAAGGCGTCGATATATATTGATATAACATCTCGGGAGATGCTTTGAGAAAATACTCTATGTGTATTTTATTTTTAGTAGCCATTAGTAGATAAATGTATGATGTTTATGGTAGTTTTTTTTACGGCGTGCAATATATATATTTAGACAGACATAAAAAAGAAAAAAAGAACAATAATCAAGAAAATTTAATCAACACATCAGGACCATGAAAGAAAATAAAAATCCTATCCAGAACTACTTCTATGACATATAAAACAATTACACCTCTATGTTTACATAAGACTTTTTGTGAATGTTTATAGATATGTACTGGATTTATTCTTAACAATTTGTGTTTTTACACCACTTAAAATCAAGATAGTGAAATACGGTTTTCAATATTTTTTATTAAAATTTGCTTCATTGTTGCGAAAAAAGTTCATTTTTTATTTTGCACAGAAATATTATTTGCATACCTTTGCACTCGTCTTACAAAAGGACGTACGATGGCGAGGTAGCTCAGCTGGCTAGAGCGTCGGATTCATAACCCGGAGGTCGGGGGATCATGCCCCCCTCTCGCTACAAAACCGCTTGCAGGGTGCAGGCGGTTTTTTGTTTGGATAGACTTGATGGATAGAGAGCAATTTAGAATAGATACAGGCGGTTTTGGTTTGGATAGATTTGATGGATAGAGAGCTTTTAGAATAGATGCAGGTGGTTTTGGTTATATAAAAAAAGATATGCGATGAAAAAATTGGTAGTATTTGACCTTGACGGGACATTGCTGGACACGATAGGTGATTTGGCGGCAGCGTGTGATTACGTACTGGAAAAACACCATTTACCTACCCACACACGTGATGAATATCATTCCTATGTAGGCAATGGCGTAAAAAAACTCATAGAACGCTCTATACCTATGGATAAACGCACAGATGATTTCGTAGAGAAATTACGTCGTGAATTTATAGAATACTACCATTCACACATAGATATTCATACTACACCATATGATGGCATAGATGATTTGTTGGGAAAATTATATGCTATGGGCTTAAAAATAGCCGTTCTTTCCAACAAATACCACGATGGCACTGTAAAACTCATTGGGTCATTTTTCCCTCATATCCCATTTGTAGAGGTGAGAGGGCAGATGGAAAATATTCCTATAAAACCTTCGCCAGATGCACTATTTTCTATAATGGAGCACTGTGGCGTAAAGAGAGAAGAAACTCTATATGTAGGTGATACAGCAGTAGATATACATACGGGACATAACGCCAGTGTAGATGTGGGGGCTGTAACTTGGGGCTTCAGAAAGACAGAAGCATTGGCAGTAGAACGCCCTACATATATGGTTAATAACCCACTGGAAATACTGGACTATCTATAAAGACATTTCTTTATCTTTCTCGCTATAAAACGCCATAACACAGACACTAAAACAGGTATCACATAGTC